>JAFZAR010000316.1 GCA_017557085.1 Verrucomicrobiota bacterium
CGTCATCCACTTCCTGCTGGGCCTCGTCCAGAATATGGATATCATAGCCCGGCATGACCTGACCGATGGAACCCGGTTTCAGTTTCAGATGACGTGACCGCACATTCGCGATCTGGACGATCGTTTCCGTTTGTCCATATCCTTCGTAAATATCCTGGCCGGTCCCTTCCTTCCAGAGGACAGGAACTTCGTTGTTGAGAGGTTCACCGGCACTGACGCAATGGCGCAGAACCGGGAACTTATGACGTTTGATATTTTCCCTGACCAGCAGACGCAGGACTGTCGGCGGTGAACAAAAAGTGGTGATGGAATACTTTTCAAAAGCATTCAGCAAATGAGTCAAAGGCAGTTTGCGGAAGTGCATCACAAACACCGCCGCACCCATAGACCAGGGACCGTACAAACTGGACCAGGCCGCCTTGCCCCAGCCCAAATCGGAAATATTCCAATGCAGATCGTCAGGACGCAAATCCAGCCAAAGACCTCCCGTTATGTGGTGCGCCCAGGAATAACTGGCATGGGAATGCACGACCATCTTGGGATGACCGCTGGTCGCGCTGGTAAAGTAAAGCACCGCCGGTTCATCTGCCAGTGTCGGCACATAAGTGTATTGATCGCTGGCTTTCTGGACTTCCGTGTCATAGTCAATCCAGCCCGGCTGTTTTCCGTGAATAGCGATTTTTACTCCGTCAAAGAAATCCACCTGCGCCGTATTTTCCGCGTCGGTGATGATCGCTTTGGGACGACAGGACCTGACTCTGAACTGCAAATCACTTTCCGTCAGGAGCAAAGATGCCGGAGCCGGGATCGCTCCAATAAGATCCAGCGCCAGCATGATCACCCACCACTCATGTGCACGCGGCAGCATGATCACGACACGATCCCCCTTCTCGATCATCTTGCTTACCAGAAAATTCGCCGCCTGCGAGATTTTTCTGTAAAGTTCCGCGAAGGTCAGCCGGACTTCCGTACCCGCTTCCAAGTCAACGCAAAGAAGAGCGAGTGAACCCGGACGTACCTTCACCCATCTTCTCAGAGTGTCGTAAGTAAAATTATAATACTTTTCAGGTCTATTCACTTCATTTACAGGATATTCAAACCCTGTTTCACTGGAGAAGGAGTGAATTTACACCTTCATGATCTCTTTTTCTTTTTCCGCGGCCTTTTCATCCGCTTTGACAATGAAATCGTCTGTCAGCTTCTGGATATTCTTTTCGGCTTTAGCCTGATCATCTTCCGTGATCTTGGAATCTTTCTTCAGAGCTTTCAGACTTTCCAGTGCCTCACGGCGGATCTGGCGAATGGAAACACGGCATTCTTCCGTGTACTTATTCACCAGTTTCACCAGCTCCTGACGGCGCTCCTGTGAAAGTTCCGGCATGACCAGACGGATCATTTTGCCGTTGATGACCGGGGTGATCCCGATATTGCTTTTCAGGATGCCTTTCTCGATGGCTTTGACAACACCCGCGTCCCAGGGCTGGATCATCAGCACACGCGGCTCCGGAGTTGTAATAGTCGCAACTTCCTTGAGCTTCATCACATTACCGTATGCTTCAACTTCTACATTTTCAACCAATGCGGGAGACGCTTTGGTCGTGCGGACACCTGTGAACTGCCGTTCCGCGTTTGCCACGCTCTTGGACATCTTATCCGATGCCGTTGAAATAACTTGATCAATCGTCATAATATCTCTCTTTACGATCTTGAACTTCGTACTGGCATGGCCAGCAACTCCATCAGTCTCGCAGAAATACTTGTTAGTGACAAGTTTTTTATGCAGGAATAAAGGGAATATCGAAATTTCTTCTTCACTATTCATTTTTCTCAGGTCTTTTCTTACCTGTCAGGTGCCAAATTTTTTGAAAAAATAAAATTTTTTTTGAAAAAAGTGAAAAAAATGAAAATGGAATGACTCTTATAGAACAAAGACCTTTCTTACAAAGCCAGGAAAGAAAGATATTATTTGCAGATCGAAGAAAAGAGAAAAAGAGGGGGGCATCCTTCCAAGGGTAAACAAACAACAGTAAGTTCCGCCCTATGTTTGATTTACAGTTCTCTAAACCGAGGCTCTGCAAAGCCTGTACTAATAAGAACTGAAGGACACCCCGAAAAGTGTACGATAACAAGTTCGGACGTTAGCACTAAAATCTTGCAGATTTCGGTTTAATCCGTAACCATCTCATGCAAAAGCAACAAGGAGCTTTTCATCATCATTTCAGCCACATTTTGACGTGTGCCGGAACGACAACAGGGAAAAATGTATCACAAAAATCTTTTTGTTCAACTTTAATTTTTAAATAAAGGTATTTTCTTTGATAATAGTTAGTATAAATAAAAAAATATCGGATAAATTATTTAAAATATATCACATATAACATATTCATAAAAAACAATATACAAACACAATAACCAATTCTTATAATTCCTTCATAGTTTTTTCATCGTTTATTTTTATTTTTAAGGCACAAATCAAAAATTTCTGTTTCTCCCTTTCAACTACTCTCCCTCGCTTAGGACTGGACAATCAGCGGATTTTGTATAACACTTTCTCTCGGCTTTGGTTTCGTGCCAAAACCTTTGCACTTTCATGAAACCTGCGGATTTAAGAGGTATTCTCAAATATGTTCCCCAATACCGGAACAAAACTTTCGTGATCGCTCTGGACGGAGTCATCACCGAAAGCGAGAACTTTTCCAATATCCTGTTGGATGTAGCGGTGTTATGCTCGCTCAACATCCGTGTGGTACTGGTTCACGGCATCAGCTCTCAGGTCAAAAAGATCACAGATACCATGGAAGGATTTACCCCTTCCGATCTGGATGGAACCGGCATCACAGATGATCAAACTCTGAAAGTCGCCCTCATCGCCGCTAACCGCTGTACTCATGAGATTCTGGAAGGTCTGACCACCGCCGATCTCCGCGCCGTTACCTGCAACGGCATCACGGCACATCCTATGGGGATCATCCACGGAGTAGATCATCAGTTCACCGGCAAGGTCGAACGCGTGGATGTGGAAATGTTTCAAACTCTTCTAAAAGATGGTATTATCCCCGTTGCTCCGCCGCTGGGATTCGACGGCGAAGGCAATACCTACCGCGTCAACTCTGATAACATCGCCGCCACTTTGGGCATCCAGCTCCAGGCACAGAAGGTCATTTTCGTTACCTCCGAGGATGGTCTCTTCTGCAACGGCCATATCATCGGCAATATCCAATCCGAGAATCTGCGTCAAAAACTAAACGATCCGGCCAACACCTGGAAACCGGAGCAGATTTCCAAAGCCCAGTACGCCATCCAGGCCTGCCGTCAGGGTGTGCCGCGTGTCCATCTGATCAATGGTTTAGTCAATGAATCGCTTCTGAAAGAGGTGTTTAGCAATGAAGGTGTCGGCACACTCATCTATGCCAATGAATATCAACAGATCCGCCGCGCCAGCCGCAAAGATATCCGCACGATCATGGTCCTGATCAAACAGGCAATGGAAACTGAAGAACTCAGTCTCCGCACTTATCAGGATATCGAAAACCGTATCCAGGATTACTACCTCTTTGAAATAGACTCTCACGCGGTAGCTTGTGTGGCTCTGCATCCCTTCAGCGGCAAAGAAGCCGGGGAACTGGCCTGTCTGTTCGTCAATCCCAACCACGAGAACAAAGGCATCGGTTCTAAACTGGTTCATTTTATCGAGGATAAAGCGCGCACGCTCCACTTCAAAAAACTGGTCGTCCTCTCCACTCAGACCTATACCTTTTTCAAATCCAAAGCCGGATTCACGGACGGGAGCGAAAGTGATCTGCCGCCGGAACGGCTGCAAAAATATCACGAGAGCCAAAGACGCTCCAAGATCCTCATTAAATCACTGATTTAAAAAATAAATATCGAATGAAAACCGCGATTCTTTTCTCCGGACAAGGTGCCCAGACCGTTGGTATGGGGCGCGATTTTATTGAGAAATATCCAACTGCCGATCGTCTTTTCCAAAAGGCGGACGAAGTGCTGGGATGCGGTCTCCGGAAAATCATCCTGGAAGGCCCGATGGAAGAACTGACCCGCTCGGAATATGCCCAGCCGGCCATTCTCCTGATGAGCTGGACCGCCCTGCAGCTGCTGAAAGAACAGGTACCGGATTTCCATTTTGAAGGAACCGCCGGTCTCAGCCTGGGTGAATTCACAGCCCTCACTGCCGCGGGAACTTTTTCTTTTGAGGACGCGATCAGCCTGGTACGCAAGCGCGGCACCTATATGCAGGAAGCCTGCGACGCGACCCAGGGCGGCATGGCCGCGATCATCGCGCTGGATATCGAAAAAGTCCGTGAGATCTGCGCCGAAACCGGGATCGAACTGGCCAATCTGAACTGTCCCGGTCAGCTGGTCATTTCCGGCCCAACACCGCAGGTGATCAAAGCCTGCGAGCTGGCTCGTGCCAGAGGTGCCAAACGCGCTTTGCCGCTGGCGGTCGCGGGTGCTTTTCACTCCTCGCTGATGGCCAGCGCCGCGCCCAAACTCCAGGCCGCTCTGGCTCAGGTAAAAATGTCATCCCCGGCCATCCCGGTCATCTCCAATGTCACGGCGCTTCCGCATGAACAGGATACCGCTGTCATCGCCGAAACGCTCATCCGTCAGGTAACTTCCTCCGTTCTTTTTGAAGCGTCATTGAATTACCTTATTTCCGAAGGATTTACCCGCTTTATTGAACTGGGGCCCGGAACCGTGCTGTGCGGTTTTCTCAAGCGCATCAGCAAGGAAGTGCAGATCCTGAACGTCTCGGATCTTCCTTCGCTGGAGCAGACCGTGGCCGCTTTACAGGCAGATCATTCTTAAAAAATCTTATCATCGAATAATAAATATAAAAACTTATATATGAATCGTTTTGAAGGACAAATCGTAGTGGTGACCGGTGCCAGCCGCGGCATTGGCCATGAAATAGCGCTTTCTTTCGCTCGCGAAGGAGCGGATGTCGCCTGCATCTCCCGTTCGCAGGCCAACTCCGACAAGATCGCCGAGGAGATCCGCGCCCTGGGACGCAAAGCCTGGGCTTACGCGCTGGATGTTTCTGACACCAATGCTGTTGCGGAAATGAGCGCCACGCTCCTCAAAGAGGCCGGCAAGGTAGATGTCCTGGTCAACAACGCCGGAGTCACCCGCGACAACTTGTTCATGCGCATGAGCTCGGAAGAATGGGATGCCGTCATTAACACCAATCTCAAAGGCACTTACAATCTTTGTAAAGCCTTTATCCGTTCCTTTATCAAACAGCGTTCCGGCCGGATCGTGAATATCGCTTCCATCGTGGGACTGCGCGGCAACGCCGGACAGTGCAACTACTCTGCCAGCAAGGCGGCTCTGATCGGTTTTTCCAAATCACTGGCCCGCGAAGTTGCCAGCCGCAATATCACCGTCAACGCGGTGGCACCCGGTTTTATTGATACCGATATGACCTCCGTTCTCAATGACAGTGTCAAGGAAGCTCTTCTCAAAGAGATACCTATGGGTGCTGTAGGCAAACCGGAGGATATCGCCGCCGCGGTTCTGTTCCTGGCCAGCAAAGAAGCAAGATATATCACCGGACACGTTTTAGTGGTTGACGGCGGCTTCGCAATGTAGATAATATGGCTGTCATTCCGCTGAATGCGGATCGGCTGGAGTTATTTTTTTGAAAAAGAATGAGCCGGACAAACTGTGCTTCTCAATGCACATAAGTCTCTCAACAAGTAAGAATAAAGTTTATGGCTGATAATATTGAAGAAAAGGTCAAAAAGATCATTGTTGAACAATTGACCGTAAATCCTGATCAGGTGACCCCGGATGCCAAATTCATGGAAGACCTGGGTGCGGACTCTCTGGATAATGTGGAGCTCATCATGGCTCTGGAAGAAGAGTTTGGCCTGGAAGTGCCCGATGAAGAGGCTGAAAAGCTTCAGAGCGTTGGCGATGTCATCAAATACATCGAAGCCAACCAGAAGTAATGATATTACTGCCGGGACTCCCGCACGGAGTCTTGGAACCGTCTCCCCGGCGGTCAAATAAAAGTTGGGTAAAAAGCCGTGTCGGCTGAATAATAAGTCGGGCTCGCGGGTTGTGTGGGTTTATACCTGTTTACGCCGCGAGTTGTCTTGTTATTTTTGAAATAAATCTTTTTGAATTCTAATACATGAACGGATCGAATCGCAGAGTCGTCATCACGGGTATCGGCATCGTCTCCTCGCTGGGACAGGATGTGGATACTTTCTGGAAAAACATCATCAACAGCAAGTGCGGCATTCAAAAGATCACCTTGATCGACCCCACCGATTATGCCTGTCAGATCGCCTCCGAAGTCCATGACTTCGACCCCACTCCGGCGTTCCCCTCTCCCAAAGAGGTCAAGAGATCTGACCGCTATTCTCAGTTTGCCGTCTTTGCTGGATGGCGGGCCCTCAACGACTCCGGACTGGATCTGGACAAGGAAGACCGCACACAGATCGGCTGCTTCTTTGGTTCGGGCATCGGCGGACTTTCCACCACGGAATCCCAGTGCCGTGTCCTCTTTGAACGCGGACCGCGCCGTCTTTCCCCTTTCATGATTCCTCTGCTCATCCAGAACATGGGCTCAGGGCTCTTTTCCATCTTCCACGGTCTGGGCGGTCCTAACTTTGCGACCTGCTCGGCCTGCGCGACCTCCACTCATGCCATCGGTGAAGCCTGGCAGACCATCAAATTCGGCAGCGCGGACATCATGTTCGCGGGCGGTGCCGAAGCGGCCATCACCTGCATCGGCATCGGCGGTTTCAGCGCC
>JAFZAR010000317.1 GCA_017557085.1 Verrucomicrobiota bacterium
CAGGAACACAGATGGTATTAAAAGAATCACGGATGGGTGTAGATAATATATTATAAAACAATGAGTTATATATATTTATTCGTATCCAACCATAATTCTTTCGTCATTTTCAGCGGTGGGAGAGGAGGTTTGGCAATAAGGTCTTGGATGCAAGTAAATTTAGAGTTGATTCACGGGGCCGGGTGATGTATGATGAACAACGCGCTTGTTTGGAGGCGTGGTTAAGTCAAAGGGGTCCCGTAGCTCAAATGGATAGAGCAGTGGTTTCCTAAACCATCGATCACAGTTCAATTCTGTGCGGGGCTGCCATGGCGGCTGTAAGAATTTTTTTAAACGAAATCGAGGTAAGATCTATGTTCAACGCTCCTATGAAAATTTGCATCATCGGCACCGGCTATGTGGGACTGGTCACAGGGACCTGTTTCGCGGAGATCGGTCATGATGTGATCTGTGTGGATAACGCGCCTGAAAAGGTGAAAATGCTCAATTCGGGCCAGATGCCGATCTTTGAGCCGGGTCTGGAAGAGATGGTCAAGCGGAACGCCGCGGCGGGACGGCTGAAGTTCACCAGCTCCACCAAGGAAGGTGTGGAGAAATCGGATGTGGTCTTTATCGCGGTGCCGACACCGCCGCAGCCGGACGGGTCGGTGGATCTGAGTTTTATGGAGAAGGTCTCGCGCGAGATCGCCGAGGTGCTGACACGGTACAAAGTGATCGTGGACAAAAGCACGGTGCCGGTGCGCACGGGCGAGAAGGTGGCCGAAACCATCAAGCGCTACTGCAAGTCGAAGGTGGAGTTCGACGTGGTGAGCAATCCGGAGTTCCTGCGCGAAGGGTTCGCGGTGGATGATTTTCTGCATCCGGACCGCATCGTCCTGGGTGTGCAAAACCAGCGTCCGGTACACGCGCTGAAGGAAATCTACGCTCCGATCAAAGCGCCGGTGGTGGTGACGGACATCAATTCCGCCGAGCTGATCAAACATGCCTCCAATTCGTTCCTGGCATTGAAGATTTCTTATATCAACGCGGTATCGGTGATCTGCGAAGAGGCGGGCGCGAATGTGGAAGAAGTGGCCGCCGGTATGGGAATGGACAAACGCATCGGACGGTCATTCCTGAACGCGTCTCTTGGTTTTGGCGGAAGCTGTTTCCCCAAGGACTTGAGCGCTTTCATCAAGATTTCGGAGCAGCTGGGCTATGACTTTGGTCTGCTGCGCGAGGTGCAGAAGATCAACGCACTGCAGATGGAACGCTTTGTGCGCAAGATGGCCGACACGCTGTGGGTCATCAAGGAAAAGAAGATCGGCGTGCTGGGGCTGGCCTTCAAGCAGAACACGGATGACATCCGCATGTCTCCGGCGATCGCGCTCTGCCAGCGTCTGCGCAAGGAAGGGGCGCATCTGCGTGTGTACGATCCCAAGGCGATGGAGAAAGCCAAGACGGTGCTCAAAGAGGTGACTTTTGTGGACGATATGAACAAGGTGCCCGAAGGCTGTGACGCGCTGGTGATCGCCACGGAATGGCCGCAGTTCAAGGAACTGGATCTGGATAACGCGCGCAAGGTGATGACGCACCCGATCCTGTTCGACGGACGCAATCTGTTCGACCCGGCTCAGATGGAAGCCCTGGGCTTTATCTATAAGAGCGTGGGCCGCTAAGGCGACAGCAAATCGTAAAATAAAAAAGGGGGAATCATTCCCCCTCTTTTTTGACTATTTTAAGACAGGCTCAGCGGCTTGGCAGTTCATCCATGATACTGCAATAGAGCTTGCTGCCGGACTTGGAAATATCCACGGTATAAGTTCCGCCCTCTTCAGCATCGGCGACCTTGATCCAGGTCTGACCGTCCGTGCTTTC
>JAFZAR010000318.1 GCA_017557085.1 Verrucomicrobiota bacterium
TGAAGAAATGGCTGCGATTCCTGGAAGCCAATTCCAAGGATGATCTGATCGTCCCCTGGGGCGAATTCTGGGACAAGCTGGGTGACTGGCTGCCGCCCGGAACCACCGGCGGCGGAACCCCGGAAGAAAATCAGTGCATGAACGATTACTACTGGATCTATAATCTGGAGACCGCGGCCGAGATCGCCAATATCCTGGGCTACGCGGATGACGCCAAAGCCTATATGGAGCGCGCCGAAAAAGTCCGCAAAGCGGCCAATGCCAAGTACTACGACAAGGCAACGGGCAAATACCTGACCGGCCGCCAAGCCTATCAGGCCACCGCCATCCTGGCAAACGCTCCTGAAACTCAGGAGGATGTCGTCAAGACATGGGACTATCTGGCAAACGATATCCGCACCCGTCAGCATATTGACGCGGGCATCACCGGCGGCGCTTTCCTCTTCCGCGTCCTGATCGATGCCGAACGCAACGACCTGATCTATCCGATGGTCGCCGCCGAAGATTATCCGGGCTGGGGCGATATGATCCTCAACCGCGGAGCCACCACCTTCATCGAAAACTGGGACGAATCCGAAGGACACTCCCGCCTGCACAGCTCCTATATGTATGTGGGCAACTGGTTTATCGAAGGTCTGGGCGGTATCCGGAATCTGGAAGTGCCCGGCGGCAACGGATTCCAGCTTTTCGAGATCGTTCCGGGTTATGTCCCCGGCAAAGACCTCACTCAGGTCAAGAGTTCTTACAACTCTCTGCAGGGTAAGATCGTCAGCGACTGGAAAGTGAAGAACGGCAAGATGACCGCCAAGGTCACTGTTCCGCCTAACTGCCAGGCTCTGATGAAGTTCCCGGCCGTTGTGGAAAAGGTCACCGAGAAAGGTAAACCGCTGGCCAAGGTCAAGGGCGTGATGATCCCCGAAAAACAGGCCCCCGGCATGAACGGAGCGATCCTGCAATCCGGAACTTATACCTTTACCATTGATCTGGAATAGATTGAAATAGTTAAATAGCAAAGAGCCGTTCCTGTCCGGGACGGCTTTTTTTGTTTCTTCTCGCGGGAAAAACGTGTTATTCGGGATTCTAATGTTTTTCTATAAGAAAAGTAAAAAACTAAAGATAAGATGTTGCAGTCGAACTCCGGGAATGCTATTCTTTCGGAAGTGGTTATTTCTTAACCATGCTCCAGCGCGAAAGAAATATATTGGTTCAGGTGCAAATGCTTCTGGACGCGGGTTTGTGTATGCTCGGCTTGTGGTTCTCCCATGCTTTGCGTGCGCAGATCGATGTCGGTTTTTTGCCGGATCCCTCCGATATCGAAGGCTTTGAGCGCTTTACCTGGGTCATGATCCTGATCCCCCTTCTGACACCTTTCATTTTCTACACACAGGGTTATTACACACGGGATCTGCTTCCTCATTCGCGCGTAAGACATTACGCCGCGCTGGGCAGAGGCTGTCTGCTGCTGTTCATGATCATCATTCTGGCGATGTTTTTGATGAAGTGGACGCGGGCTCGTTCAGTCTTGCTGCTGTTCCTGCCCATGACATTCACTCTGGTGGCGCTCAAGGATGAGCTGCTGCGGTGGCTGAGAGGCA
>JAFZAR010000319.1 GCA_017557085.1 Verrucomicrobiota bacterium
ACGATTGTCCAGCACCACCACGATGCCGTGATCGGACTGGGTGCGGATCAGCCGTCCGATGCCCTGACGGAATTTGAGGATCGCTTCGGGCAGACTGTATTCCATAAAAGGATCACCGCCGCGCTGCTGGATCATTTCCAGCCGGGCTTCGGTCAGAGGATGATCCGGCACTACAAACGGCAGCCGGGTAATGATGACGTTGGAAAGCGATTCGCCCGGCACGTCCACTCCCTGCCAGAAACTGTCCAGACCGAACAAAACACTGTCTGTGTTCTTGCGGAATTCATTCAGCATGGCCGAACGGGGCAGCCCGCCGCCCTGCACGTAAAGATCAATGCCCAGATCCTCAAAGAACGGTTCCAGCTCCGCGGCCGCATCCTGCATCAGACGGTTGTTGGTAAAGAGGACAAAAGCTTTGCCGTGGGTCTGTTTGATGAAGTGTTGAATGTATTCGATCAGTTTGGACTGGTAGGCTTCATCGCGGGGATCGGGCATCTTGTTGACCAGATAGAGCTTCATTTGCTTTTCATAGTCAAAGGGTGAGCCTACCTGCAAGGTGTTTGCCGATTCCGCTCCCAGCCGACCGGCGATATAATCCAGACCGACCGGCAGGACCCTCCTGATGCCGCCCCGATAAGAACGCCGGGGAGATCTTTCGATTTTCTCCTCTTCGTCGTTCTGCTCCGCGCCGATAGAAAGAGTCGCGCTGGTCATGATGACTGAGGTATCACAGGAAAACAGACGCTGGCGCAGATATTCGGCCACATTGATGGGCGCGGCGTGCAGACTGATCTGCGGCCGGTGGAGCCGTCCCCCGAAGGTGCGTTCTACCCAGTAAACATGTTCCTGTGCCGCCTGATTCAGAAAATCACCGATGTCGTTCTGGATCTCCAGCAGACGGGAGGAACAATCGTTCAGCTCCGCGTTGGACTGGTCGTCATCGTTGGAGTCGGTCACCCGCGCGATGTCGTCCCGGACTCTGGCCAGATGCTGGGCGACCTGGTTTTCCACCAGATCCGGACGGCGGATCCGCAGCTCGCTCCATTTGTGTTTGGAGCCGCTGTCCTCCTGGAGTGAGTCACAGGCATGTTCGATCGCCTCGAAAAACTTCTCGCCGGACTCCAGCGCGTCGGCCACATGGGGAACTTCATTGGGTTTGAGCAGCGAGGTGAACAGACCTTTCTGCGTGTTTGGATTGTACAGACGGTTCAGCGCGTAGCGGAACTGTCCGCTGGAAAGACTGATGCCGATATTCCTGGAAGCGACATTCTCCAGAGTGTGAGCCTCGTCGAAGATCACAAAGTCGTTTTTCATCAGCACGCCGTCCACCGGCGGGATCGGAACCATCCCCAGATTCACAAAGAAAAGCGAGTGGTTCAGGACCAGAACATCCGCGTTGAAGATCCGTTTGCGGGCGCGCTGATAGAAACAAACATCGTGGTCTTTGGCAAAATCGGAATCATGGCCGCAGAGCTTCGGGGAACAGAGACCGCGCTCGGAACAGACTTCGGCCCAGACCTTGGGATCAGGCTCCTCTGCGAAATCGGACAAGGTGCCGTCCTTCGTCTTTTGCGACCATTCGTAAATGCGCTCCAGCTCCCGCTGCTCGGTTGTGGTAAAGAGATGCTTGGCGTGAGTCATGGCGCGCTGCAGCCGCCGCGTGCAGAGATAATTGTTGCGGCCCTTGAGCATCGTATAGGTGAAATCCACTCCCAGCACCTTCTGCAAAAGAGGCAGATCCTTGAACATAAGCTGTTCCTGCAGATTGATCGTATGGGTGCAGATGATCGCCTTCTTGCGCATTTGTGTGGCATAGAGGATCGCCGGCACCAGATAGGCCATGCTTTTGCCCACGCCGGTACCGCCTTCCACAATGAGCTTGTTCCTGCCCAGCAGAGCCTCGGCTACGGCCACGGCCATTTGCTGCTGTTGGGGACGGTATTCAAAATTCTTGGCGCGGGCCAGGATGCTTTCCGGTGAAAAAAAGGTGCGCACCTCTTCCACGAGATCACTTTGTGAAACATGATCCTGTTCAAAAAAACTAATCACAAAGCAGATATCCCGGCAAACGCTTGAATGGACTGAAAAATATCCTAATCCAGCAACTGGATCTTAAAGTGGAAGTTGGATTCTTCCGTATAATGACGGGGGAACAACACCGTCAGCAGACCGCTTCTGTAGTTGCTGTCATCCGCCGCGAAGAAGGAAAAACGCTCCTTGACCGGCTTGCTCCAGGTGACAGCGTCCGCGCTGTAGGAAATGCCGGCCAGTCTGCCGCGAGGGCCTCTGATGTAAGCCACATCGGATTCCTGATCCGGGCAGCGGGTGATGCGGATCACCTCCGGAGTTTCAAGCGGAAGCTCCTGTACACAGTAAAGTTCCGCCTTGTTCTCGCCCAGAGTGAAAGTCTTGGAGAAATTCGGACTCATGAAATAATTCGTTTCCACGCCTTCCCACTGAGCCGCGTCTGTCGTGCGGAAAATGCCAAAGTGAGAACCCGGCATTCCCTGGATGTTCAGCACACAGCCGTTGGTTTGGTAGCTGGCAAGGAAATCATCATACGAGATTGTAGGGGGAACCTTGTCCACCGCGACCGCTTTATAATAAAGGGAGGGATCCGTGTGAAGGAGGAATGTATTGGTCCAGCCCTCCAGCACGGCATACCTTTCCACCTGCCATGGGCCTTCCGGCTGAGCGGCGGATTGGATCTCGATCGGCTGATAAACAGCT
>JAFZAR010000320.1 GCA_017557085.1 Verrucomicrobiota bacterium
TGCCCAAGAAGATCGTGCAGGCGGAGGTCGATCGTCTGACCCGTGCCGGTATCAAGATCGAGACCGACTCCATCGTGGGACGTACTTGGACGCTGGACGAACTGCGCCAGAAGTTTGATGCCGTCTTTATTTCCAACGGTGCCGGACTGCCGGTCTTTATGAACGTGCCGGGCGAGAGCCTGAAGGGTGTCTATTCGGCCAATGAATATCTGACCCGTGTGAACCTGATGGGCGCGTACAAGTTCCCGGAGTGCGACACCCCGATCATCAAGGGCAAGCGCGTGTGCGTCGTGGGCGGCGGCAATGTCGCTATGGACGCGGTGCGCACGGCCAAACGTCTGGGCGCGGAAGAAGCGATCATCATCTATCGCCGCGGCAAGGCGGAAATGCCTGCCCGTGTGGAGGAAGTCCATCACGCCGAGGCGGAAGGGATCCGTTTTGAAATGCTGACGGCTCCGCTGGAAGTCGTGGGCGATGAGAACAACTGGGTGCGCGGCCTCAAGTGTCAGAAGATGGAACTGGGCGAGCCGGATGCTTCCGGTCGTCGTCGTCCTGTCCCGGTAGCGGGTTCGGAGTATATCATTGACTGCGACGTGATCGTGGTGGCCATCGGTACCCGTGCCAATCCGCTCCTGACAGCGACCTGTCCGGAAATGAAGCTCAATCCCAAGGGCAACATCATTGTGGATGAAAACGGAATGACCAGCATTCCGGGTGTGTTCGCCGGCGGCGATATCGTGCGCGGAGCGGCCACAGTCATCCTGGCGATGGGTGACGGCAAACGCGCGGCGACGGCTATTGATAATTATTTGAAAAAATAGCTTAAAAGAGTTGCAAATGTCGGCGGCAAACCGTAGCTTAGGACAAGTGTCCGGTGCGCATCCGCCGGCTGACAAGTAACGTAAATAGAAAGATAACATTTTATGGCAGAAGGTATTGTAGAATTAACGAGCGCGAATTTTGACAGTGTCACCTCCGCTCAGGGAGTCATCCTGGTGGATTTCTGGGCTCCGTGGTGCGGTCCCTGCAAGATGCTGGGTCCGGTCCTGGTCAAAGTAGCGGCCGCCGTTGGCTCGAAAGCTACTATCGCCAAGGTCAATGTGGATGATAATCCCGACCTGGCGGCGAAGTTCCAGGTGACCAGCATCCCCGCGATGTTCATTTTCAAGAATGGCGTTGTGGTGAAACAGATGATGGGTCTGAAGAGCGAAAAGGTCATCACGGACGCGATCGAAGAAGCCTTGCTGTAAGGTTTGACTGACAAAGAGACGCAAGCGATTGCGTCTCTTGTTCTTTTTAGAGGGATGTTCATCATGAGAAAGTTATTTTATATTTTAACAGCGTGTATCGCGATGGGATATTGCGGTATGGGCTATGCTGCTTCCGCGAAAAAGACCCAGCTGGAGGATTCCGCGGTCAAGCTGGAGGCCAAAGTGCCCAAAGATCATGAGACCAGCCCGTACATGCTCAATCTGCTGCTGCTGGAGGTGAGCGATGACATGGATGAGATCCCCAATGAGGGAACAGTCATCTCACTGAAGAAGAAGTACGAGATCAAGAAGCATAAATTCAGCAGCTTGATCCCCAGAGTCAAGACCGATGGTTTCTTCCAAGTCTCCCTGAAGGATGATGAACGCGGGAACCTGCCTCTGGATATGGCGGGTCTGGGACCGTTTTATTTGACCAAAAAGGACGGGGATTATTACCTGATCACTCCCAAAAACTATGCCACACTGTTCGGCGGCATCCGCAATACGGAGGAGGCACTGAACTATCTGGCTGTGTATGAGAATCTTTTTGTCAGTCCGGTCGTGTGCGTAGCGACCAGCGGCAATGAAAAGGCGCTGAAAAAGGCCAAGAGAAATCCGCCCCGTCTGAGCAGTGCCATCCAGACCGGGCAGGGATTCGAGGCCACCCTGATCATTTACTCCATCATTCAGGTAGAGGGCTTTTTCGAGAAAAAAGTCCTGCTGACTCCCGAAGGAGCGGTGACCGTGATCGAAGAGCCGAAACTGATCCAGAAGATCGGGGACGGGATCACCTATTGATCTGAGACCGGGTTTTGCTTATGTCAACGATGGTGTTCGATATCGAGACGACCGCTCAGCCTGTGGAGAATTTTGACGAGGTCCAGCAGGAATACCTTTTCCGTGAGGCGGAGTCGCAGCCGGACGAGGTCTCCAAGGAGCGGAAGCGCGCCGAGATATCCAATCTTTTCAGCCTTTGGGCGCTGACGGGTCAGGTAGTCAGCATCGGGATGATGAATCCCCACACACTGCGTGGCAAGTCACTCTATCTGGCGGACGATTTCGAGGAGACACCTCCCGGCAGCGATGTGGAGTTCATTCCCTGCCCGGACGAGGCGGAGCTGCTGGCCAGTTTCTGGGAGGCCGCGGCCAAGTTCGACACGGTGGTGACCTTCAACGGACGCTCGTTTGATGTGCCGTTTCTCTATTTGCGTTCGGCGGTGCTGAATGTGCCGATCTCGCGTAAGGACTGGCTGGGCTATCGGTATCAGGAATCGCCTCACTGCGACCTGCTGGATCAGCTGACCTTCTACAATGTCAGCGGCCGCACCGGCGCGGCGCGCACTTTCAATCTGGACTTCTACTGCAAGGTCTTCGGGATCGTTTCTCCCAAGGCGCAGGGCGTGACCGGGCACGATGTTCCCCGGATGATGGAGGAGGGCCGCTACCGCGAGATCGCCGAGTATTGTATGCGCGATGTGCGGGCCACGGTGGAGCTTTACCGTGTGTGGAATGAGCGCCTCCGTGATCTCAGTTCCAAGTATTCAAAGCACTAAAGCCGTTTCAGTCGGGCGCATTCGTTTTTTTAAGGTTCTCTATTAGATATTATTATAATAAGATATTATTTGACTTTTTATTCAAAAATGTTACATTCCCACCAACTGTTGAAAATTTGTATTTTCAAGAAACAAAGGTAAGATCATGAAGTGTTTTGCAATGTTGAAGATCGGCGAAGTCGGCTGGATCGAGAAAGAAGTCCCCGCGTGCGGACCTATGGACGCGATCTGCAAGCCTCTGGCTATCGCTATTTGCACCTCTGATGTGCATACGGTTTGGGAAGGCGCTGTCGGTGACCGCCATAATATGGTGCTGGGTCATGAAGGCTGCGCCGAGGTCGTTCAGGTCGGCTCGATGGTCAAGGATTTCAAGCCCGGTGACAAGGTGCTGGTTCCCGCGATCACTCCCGACTGGAATTCTCTGGAAGCCCAGGCGGGCTATTCCATGCACTCCGGCGGCATGCTGGCCGGATGGAAGTTCTCCAATTTCAAAGACGGTGTCTTTTCGGAGTTCTTCCATGTGAATGACGCTGACGGCAATCTGGCGCTGCTGCCGTCCAATATCAATTATGTGGACGCGTGTATGCTCTCGGATATGGTTCCTACCGGTTTCCACGGTGTGGAGCTGGCGGATGTCCAGTTCGGTGACACGGTCCTGGTGATCGGTATCGGCCCGGTGGGTTTGATGTCTGTGGCGGGCGCGAACCTGCGCGGCGCTTCCCGCATCATCGCGGTGGGTACCCGTCCGGTCTGTGTCGCGGCGGCCAAGAAATACGGCGCGACCGATTTCATCAGCTACAAGCAGGGCAAGATCGAAGATCAGGTGATGGCCATGACCAACGGCAAGGGCGTGGACAAGGTCGTCATCGCCGGCGGCACCGTGGCGACGTTTGAATCCGCGGTCAAGTCGCTCAAGCCGGGCGGCAAGATCGGCAGCGTGAACTATCTGGGCAGCGGTGATTATATCAATATCCCGCGCGTGGAATGGGGTGTCGGCATGGGCCACAAGATGATCAACGGCGGTCTGATGCCGGGCGGTCGTCTGCGCATGGAGAAGCTGGGTTCCCTGGTTTCCAGCGGACGTCTGGATGTAAGCCCGCTCAGCA
>JAFZAR010000321.1 GCA_017557085.1 Verrucomicrobiota bacterium
AATGGCTGAAGCAGTTTTAAGAAATCCAGGAAAACTGAAGCCGGTTTCACTTCCCAGTTAATGGCTTCATTGATGAATACCATCAGTGCGGAAATAGCAGTATTGAAACGCAGACCGTCCAGATCTTCGGTGACCTTCTTGATCACAGTGTGAATGGCTTTCAACTGAGAGGGATTTGCCTCCACATTCTGGAAATCAGGAGAGAGTTTCAGTGCTTCCACCAGTTTGGGGGCCTGGCTGACATCTAATGTCAGGTTTTGTTCTAATTCGGTCAGGCTGTCTTCCGCGATAAAGAGTCTCCATACACGACCGAGGAAACGATATACGCCTTCCACACCTTTTGTATTCCAGGGCTTGACCATTTCCAGCGGGCCCATAAACATTTCATAGAGACGG
The DNA here is from genome assembly GCA_017557085.1 of Verrucomicrobiota bacterium. Classification (GTDB taxonomy): domain Bacteria; phylum Verrucomicrobiota; class Verrucomicrobiia; order Limisphaerales; family UBA1412; genus UBA1412. The sequence continues at coordinate 397 of JAFZAR010000321.1, forward strand.
AAAGCGTCTGCGCCGTATTCTTTCAGTACATCATCCGGGTTTACCACATTGCCGCGCGATTTAGACATTTTCTGACTGTCCTCGCCAAGAATGAGTCCCTGATTGACGAGCTTATGGAACGGCTCCGGAGAGCTGACTTCACCCAGATCAAAGAGTATCTTGTGCCAGAAACGGGCATAGAGCAAATGCAGCACAGCATGTTCAGTGCCGCCGACATAGAGATCCACGCCGGTGGATGTAGCTTTAGGCTGCGTTCCCATCCAATACTGTTCCGCTTCTTTTGAGCAAAACGCCGTGCTGTTTTGTGCATCAAGATAACGGAGATAATACCAGCAGGAGCCGGCCCATTGAGGCATCGTATTGGTCTCACGAATGCTTCCATCGGGCAGATGCGTCCATTCCTTGGCACGAGCCAGAGGTGGTTCTCCGGATTCTGTGGGCTTGTAATCCGTCATCTCTGGCGGGATAAGAGGTAGAATATCTTCTGATAAAGATTCATGATGCCCATCTTTCCAGATGATGGGGAATGGTTCTCCCCAGTAACGTTGACGGCTGAAGAGCCAGTCACGAAGTTTAAAGTTGATCGTGCGGTGTCCGCACTGATGTTCCTGAAGCCAATCCGTGATCGCTTTCTTAGCTTCCGGAGTTGTTTTGCCTGTTAAAAATTCTGAGTTGATAGAGATACCGTCATCCACAAAACCAAACGGATCACTGTTGTCAGGCGGTTGAACGACCGGAATAATAGGCAGTTCAAATTTCTTAGCAAACTCAAAGTCACGCGTATCATGTGCGGGAACAGCCATGATGGCACCTGTCCCATACGTGGCGAGGACATAATCCGCGATCCAGATCGGGATACGTTTACCGTTTACCGGGTTGATTGCGTAAGCACCTGTAAAGACACCGGTTTTGATTTTTGAGAGTTCCGTGCGTTCCAGATCGCTCTTGCTGGCAGTATAAGCCCTGTACGCGGCGATCGCTTCACCTGGAGTGGAATAGCCCTCTTTAGAAAGAGCTTCATCAGAGCCCTTCCATTTGGCAGGGATCCCTTCCGGCCAGAATTGGGGTGCGATTTTATCTACCAGTTTATGTTCGGGAGCCAACACCATGTAGGTGGCTCCAAAGAGGGTATCCGGGCGAGTTGTAAAGACCGTGATTCTCTGTTTTTCAGGAGTGTCCGCGGTGAAATGGACTTCTGCACCTTCAGAACGACCGATCCAGTTGCGCTGCATTTCTTTAAGAGAATGGCTCCAATCAATGATATCGAGATCTTTGATCAGGCGATCTGCATAAGCTGTGATTCGGAGCATCCACTGGCGCATGGGTTTACGAATGACGGGGAATCCGCCGACTTCGCTTTTGCCGTCCACGACTTCTTCATTGGCCAGAACCGTTCCCAGTTTGGGACACCAGTTGACAGGCGCTTCCGCGACGTATGCCAGACGCTTGCTGTCACGATAGGCGCGCTTTTCCTCATCCGTTTTCAGCTCCGGCGGATAAGTAAGTGTCGTAATCGGTTCAGCCTTTTGAGTTTGAGGATTGAACCAGGAATTATAGATTTTCAGGAAGATCCACTGTGTCCACTTGAAGTAATGTGGATCAGTAGTGTTGACCTCTCGTTTCCAGTCATAACTGAATCCCAACGATTTGATTTGTCTGCGGAAGTTATTGACGTTTGCTTCTGTGGTGATGCGGGGATGCTGACCTGTTTTGATTGCGTATTGCTCAGCAGGGAGACCAAAAGCATCCCATCCCATGGGATGGAGGACATTATAACCTTTGGCCCGATGGTAACGAGCCAGGATATCTGTGGCTGTATATCCTTCAGGATGACCGACATGTAAACCAGCCCCAGAAGGATAGGGGAACATATCTAATACATAGTACTTAGGCGGAAGAGCCGGTTCATTTATATGCCGCTTCCAAAAAGGATGCTGAGGAACCTTCTCTTCATTCGGGTTCCATGCGTGAAAGGTATTATTTTCATCCCAAAGGCGTTGCCATTTGGATTCGATGACATCAAACGGATATTGTTTCTTAATAGTAGCCATGCTTTGT
>JAFZAR010000036.1 GCA_017557085.1 Verrucomicrobiota bacterium
AGAACGGCGTGAGACAGTTCGGTCCTTATCCTCTGAGGGCGTAGGAAACTTGAGGGATTCATTCCTTAGTACGAGAGGACCGGGAATGACGCATTTCTGGTGTGGCAGTTGTAATGCCAGTTGCAGCGCTGCGTAGCCATGTGCGGAAGAGATAAGCTCTGAAAGCATCTAAGAGCCAAGCTCCTCCCAAGATAAGGTTTCCCGAACGCGAGTTCTTAAAGGCCCCCGGCAGACTACCGGGTTGATAGGTCAGACGTGTACGCATAGCAATATGTTCAGCGGACTGATACTAATAGGCCGTGAGGCTTGATCTAATAATAAAGATAAATAAAAATCGGAAACGATTTTTGGTTCTTTCTTCAAGAAGTAAGTGATTCAAATGTGTTCTAAATCTTCCAATACCCTTAGCGCATGTATTTCAAAGAACAACGGGAACAGTCAATAAAAACTATTCCCCAAACACCCAATTTATCCCGGTGACCCTGAAGCAGTGGCCCGACCCGATCCCATCCCGAACTCGGCCGTCAAACGCTGCGTTGCCAATGGTAGTGCTTGTAGAGCTTGTGCGAGAGTAGGTCGTTGCCGGGTTTTTTTTATCCACTCTTTTCCCTTCTTTTTTCTCTTCTTATCCCAAAAATCGAAATTTGCCCCCTCATCCCGTAGTGTACACCCAGCCTAAGGTTGAGTTTTTTTTGTTTTCTGTTCGGGAGTGCTTGGCAAACGGGGGTGCATGGGGTATGCTTCAGACGCTATGGGTGATGCGGCAAATTTTTGGGTGCGTCAGGATGAAGCCCGCCGGGGAACACGGCGGATGGTGGTTTTATTCCTGTTAGGAGTGATCGCAACGATTTTGATAGTTTTTTTCATCACGGGATGGTTTATCGGCAGTTTTGATCCCCGGATCCTGGCTTTGGTTTGTATAATTGTGGGCGGCGGCATCGCGATCGCTACACTGACCAAGGTGTTCGAGCTGTCGCGCCAGGGCGGCAGGACGATCGCGCTGGCGATGGGTGGACGGCTGGTCGCGCCGGCTCCGGTGGATCCGGACGAGCGCAAGCTGCGGAACGTGGTGGAAGAGATGGCGATCGCTTCCGGTGTACCGGTGCCGGAGATCTATCTTTTGGATCAGGAGCGGAGCATCAACGCGTTTGCGGCCGGTTATACGCCGGAGGACGCGGTCATCGGTGTGACGCGCGGCGCGGTGCAACTGCTGAACCGTGAGGAGCTGCAGGGGGTGATCGCGCATGAGTTCAGCCATATCCTCAACGGGGATATGAAGCTGAATATCCGCTTGATTTCTCTGATCTTCGGGCTGATGTTCCTGACGGTGATCGGGCGCATCATGCTTTATTCGCGACCGACGACGACTTCCGGCAGCAGTACCGATAATGATAAGATCAGAGGCAGTACCACGATGTTCTTTCTGGGGCTGATGATGATCGTTGTGGGCTGGTGCAGTGTGCTGTTCGGCAAGATCATTCAGGCTTCCATCTCGCGCAGACGTGAGCATCTGGCGGACGCGTCGGCTGTGCAGTTCACACGCAATCCGCTGGGGCTGGCTTCGGCGCTGAAGAAGATCGGCGCGCATTCGGCTCATTCTTATATCCAGTCGCCGGAGGCGGAGGAGGCGGCGCATCTCTTTTTCGCGAATGGTCTGAGCACCTGGCTGGGAAATATTTTCGCTACGCATCCGCCGCTGGAGGAGCGCATCAAGCTGCTGGATTCGGATTTTGACGGAGATTTCAAGAAGTCGCTGGCCACTGCCTCGGTCAAAAAACAGCCCGCGGTCATTAAGAAAGAAAAGGAAAAAGACAAGGAACGCCCGGATCTCCGCCGGGGAATGGGGCTTGCCGCTGCCGCGATATTGGCCGGCGGATATGAGACCACCGGCCAGGCACAGGATCTGCTGGAAACTCTGCCCGAAGAGGTGCGCCGGCTCAGTGCCGATCCGCTGGGCGGCATCGTTCTGGTCTGCGGCATCCTGCTGGATGAAAATGACGCTGTGGCCGAGGTGCAGTATAAGAGGGTCGTCGGCACTTACGGCGAGTCTGTCGGACGGGATGTCCTGACGGCGGCCGGGGATCTGCGGGATATGAGCCGTTCTCAGAAGCTGGCTCTGGTCACGCTGTGCGTGCCTGCCCTGAGAGGGATGTCCGCGGCGCAGTTCGAGAGTTTCAATAAGGTGATCTATGATCTGATCGTAGCGGATAACCGGGTGGATCTGTTCGAGTACTGTGTGCTGAAGAATGTGGAGCATCATCTGACCCGCTACTTCCAGCCCAAGCCGCGCCGTGAGGGCAAAGAAACCGCGTCCGCGCTCGTGTCGGAGATCGTTCTGGTGCTGTCTATCCTGGCGCGCGCTGAGGGAGCGGCGGAGAATGAGGCGCGGGCCGCATTTGCCAAGGGCATCGCTGCTGTTCTGGGGAATGAAAAGGCGGAACTGCTGCCGCTGGACAAGTGTACGTTCAAGGCTTTGGACAACGCTCTGGAGAATATCAACAGCCGCGCCGCTCAGGCGGCCAAGACCGCGCTGCTGGAAGCCTGTCAGACGGTGGTGGCCTCCACGAATGACCAGGTCACGCCGGACGAAGAGGATCTGGTCCGCGCCGTCGCGCTGGCCATCAAGTGATCCGCGCCTGTATTTTACGCGATAAAAAAACACCCTTCCGTTTTCAGAAGGGTGTTTTTGTTTATCAAAGGAGCTTACTTATTTCTTGGCGCCTTTGGCGGCATAGCCGCGAACGAAACCGATGCACTGGGCGACTTCCGGCAGGGAGTTATCCCAGTTGTATTCGTATTCGATGGACATATTGCCTTTGAAGCCCTGGCGTTTGAGCTCGTTCAGCACAGCGGGGATATCGCTGATGCCTGTGCCCCAGGGTACATCATGACCGCCGCCGCTGAATTCGTGCAAGTCCTTCATGTGGGAGTAGATGATACGGCCTTCGAGGACTTTCAGGCAGTAGATCGGGTTCAGACCGCTGCGGATCCAGTGACCGATATCGGCGCAGGAACCAATGCGGGGATCCAGATCTTTGACCGCGTTATAAACCGCCACCGGATCCCAGACCCAGTAATCGGGATTGTTCGGCTGACGGGGATGATTGTGGATGGCGACCATCACATCATACTCTTTGACCAGCTTATCCAGGACGGGGAGAAGATCTTTGGAAGGCTCGCACGCGAAAGCGCGGATGTCCATCTTCTTGCAGAATTCAAAGATCTTGCGGAAACCGGCTTCGTCACCGGCGCCTGTCACACCAAAGCTGACGACCTTCATATTGTACTGGGCCAGCTTTTCTTTGACCTTCTGGAGGTTCTCGTCGGAGGTATCCGGACCGATGCCCTGGTCAATATCTTTGGAAATACGCTGACCGGGGAAGAATTCGATCACTTTGCCGCCCGCGGCCGCGTTCTTTTCAATGGCCTCGAACAGGGTAAAGCGGTTGAATGTATAGGCTTGGGAGCCAACAAAGAAGCCATCACCCACGGAATATTCTTCGGGGATGTCAGCCGCGAAAGCCTGAGTGCAGCATAATGCGGCAGCGATCAGGGTACTCTTAATCAAAGTATTCAGTTTCATAACCAACGCCGTCATTTTAGGGGAAAATTTTTTGGATTTCAATAGAATATTTTGGAACCACAGATACACATATATAAATTATTGATAAACAGTATATTATGTAGAGACGCGAGATCTCGCGTCTCCGAGACGACCGAATCGGCCGTCTCTACGATTGGAAATCCCGGAGGGATTCTGACTGAAACCCCGTCAGGGGTGATGTGATAATAGCCGGGGGTGAGCGAAGCGTAACCCCCGGTAACGGATCCCCCCATGATTCCCACCCTGAAAGGG
>JAFZAR010000322.1 GCA_017557085.1 Verrucomicrobiota bacterium
TCCAGTCGTAAGCGATGATGTTATGCTTACCGGCGCGCAGATGGTAGCCGTTGTAGCCGTGGACCGGTTTCTCGATCTCCGGCATCGTGTCCGCGGGCAGAGCGTTCTGTACACCGTAGATCTTAAAGACCGGGTTGGCCAGCTTCAAACTGGTGAACTCGCCTTCGGGATCAGCCCAGGCATCCTCGCTGGCGCTGGCCACATAGACATGACGCGGAGCGATCAGCGAGATCAGCTCGTGCTGGTCGAACGGCATTTCCTTGTCGTGTCCCACGTACTGCTGATAATTCTTGCAGAACCAATAGGGGAAGTTGCGGCAGAGATCGGCGATCGTTTCACCCTGCATCCGGCGGCTCAGAGCCGCGCCGCCTTCGCCGGAATCATTGCTGATGACCACCGTGAATCGGGGATCATTGGCACCGCACCAGAGAGCGGTCTTGCCCAGTCGGGAATGACCCACGACCGTGAGCTGCTTGGGGTTGATCTCCGGCAGTGTGACCAGATAATCCAGCGCGCGGGATATCGTCCAGGCCCAGGCACCGATGGCCGTGAAATTATCGGGACGGTTTTGCAGTTCCGGGAAGAGTGAGAAAACATAGTTGTCCATGGGGCCTTTGCTGTCCGTGACGATATCCCCGTGGCACATTGTGGCGATGGCATAGCCGCGCTTGAGGATCATCTCATACGGCCAGCGCTCGGCAGCTTCATTCCGGGCGTAGGGTTCTTTCCGGTCGGAGTGGATCGGTTTTTCGCAGACTTTCACCGCCGGATCGTCCGTAGTGGCATGATTGCCCTTGAAGTTCAGGCACATGATGAGCGGCGCGGGAGCTTTTTGTTCGTTGGGAACGTACAGCAGCAGATCCACCGAAGTTTCCTTGCCGGCGTTCTTCATTTTGATGGCGATCTGCTTGCGTGTGGCCAGACCGTTCATTGCGTTTGTACTGCTTTCAAAGACATCGTATTCGATGGATTCCGGCTTGCCGGGCATGACACCGTACATCTGCTCGGTGAAGGTTTTCATCAACTCCGGTTTGCGGATCTTTTCCCAGTCATTGAGAGTCTGGATGACCTTTCCGTCCTGAGCCCGAAGTACATCCGGCAGCTCCACGGAACCTTGAAAAGTGTTTGTATTCTCAGCCATAGCTGTTATCCCCAGGGCTAACCCGGCGATTATTCCTGTTAAATATGCATTCATGACAATCAGCGCAATAACGGGTAAAGCCTAGCATTTTAGGGTTGAATAATCAAGGAAAAGCACCGAAAATGTTCCCAGCGTAAGTGAAGACCTTATTGGAAACCATAGACGAGACTGCCAGAGAGCGTTTAACGCTTCCCGACGGGGGCTGTCCGCATGATGAGATAGCGCGCTACCGGCGTTATATGAAATACTGGCGGCAGCGGCTCCAGGCTCTTCATCATGAGGGGCGATCCGGGCTGGAAGTCTGTCGCGCCCAGACACGTGTGCTGGACGGAATGCTGGTGCAGATCTGCCAAAGCATCCGCCGTCTTTATCAAAAGACATACGGCAAGAAGAAGATGCCGGCGGTGACCCTGATCGCCTTGGGCAGTTACGGCCGCCGTGAGCTCAATCCCTGCTCGGATATCGACCTGATGCTTCTGCATGACGGCGAATTGAGCCAAACCCATCCTTTTATGGAGATGGCCAATCAGCAGCTTCTCTATACGCTCTATGATCTCCACCTGAGCGTGGGACACTCCGTCCGCACGCTGGATGAATGCGTGGAGATCGCCAACCGGGACATGCTGGCCAAGACTTCCCTGATCGAGACGCGCCGCATCGCGGGCAGCCGTCAGCTCTATCTGGAACTGCAAAAACGAGTTTTCCAGGAGTGTATCAAACACCACGAGCAGGAGTATGTCAATGATCGTCAGCAAGATCAGCGGATCCGGCACGAGAAATACGGGGCCTCTCCCACGATGCTGGAGCCGAACCTGAAGAACGGCTGCGGCGGTCTGCGTGATTTTCATAACCTGATCTGGCTTGCGTGGTTCAAACTGCACACCTGGAACCTGGAGGACCTGCACAAAAGCGGCTATCTGACCGGACGCGAACTTTCCCAGCTGCGCAAGGCCCACGACTTCCTTTTGCGTGTCCGCAATGAACTGCACTACCTGAACAACCGCGCGACTGATATCTTGTTCAAATCTTCCCAGCCGACCGTGGCGACCCATCTGGGCTACGCGGATAAATCCCCGCGGCTCCGTATCGAGAAATTCATGCAGGCGCTTTATACGCACATGCGCAATATCCATCTGATCTCACGGACATTGGAGCAGAGATTTGCCCTGGCTCCGGAAAAGGGGATCCTGCCTTCGCTGACTTCGCTCGTCCTGCGCAAGAGCTACAGCATTGACGGCTTCAAAGTCGTCAACGGCTGTATCCGTTCGCCCAAAACGTCTGTCTTCAAACGGGATCCCGGCCGTCTGATGCGTCTGTTCCTGGTCGCGCAGCAGCGCGGACTGGCTCTGCATCCGGATCTGATCCATCACTTGCGCGGGCTGGAATCATTGAGCAACGACGCTTTCCGCAGAAACGCTTTGGTGCGTGATACTTTTCTGGATATTCTGCATCAGCGCGGCTCTGTGGCTCCCGTTCTGCGGCTGATGCACGAGACCGGATTGCTGGGCGATTATCTGCCGGAATTCGACAAGCTGACCTGTCTGGTCCAGCATGAGTTCTTCCATCGTTATACCGTGGACGAACATACGCTGATGTGCATCGAAGAGCTGGATCGTGTCTGGCAGGCAACGGGGATGCCCTATTCGCAGTTCGAGGATATTTTCCAGAAGATCGAGAACCCTCACATTCTCTATCTGGCTCTGCTGCTGCATGATGTGGGTAAAGGTCAGCACAGCAGAAAACCCCATGAGATCGTGTCCAGAGAACTGGCGCGCCAGGTGGCCGAACGGATCGGACTCTCCGAGACCGATACGGAGTTGCTTCTTTTCCTGGTCGAGAACCATCTTTACCTGTTCGAGATCGCCTCGCACAAAGATATTTATGACCCGGCGGTGATCCAGGAGGTGGCCGACCGCATCGAAACGCCTGAACGTCTGAAACTGCTTCTTCTGCTTTCCTTTGCGGATACACTGGGCACCAGCCGGGAACTATGGACAGGCTACAAAGAATTGTTCCTCTGGTCTATTTACAATAGCGTCATGCGTTGTCTCTCCGATCCGCGCGGCGAGGCGGAAGTCATCGAGACCGTCCGGCAGAGGCGCAAACTCATCCGCGACATCTTGCAGAAGTGTGCCGGCGGATTCAGCTGGGACGAAGTGGACGAGCATCTGAACCTGATGACGCACCGCTATCACCGTGTCTTCCCGGCTCAGCAGATCGCGCGCCATCTGGAAATGATCCGCGGGTTGAAGAGGGGACCCGCCGCCGATCCGTCATCCATCCCGACGGCCAAGATCAACTGGGAACGGCTTCTGCATCAGGGCTGTTCCCGTGTGACGATCTGCGCTTATCACCAAAGGGGACTCTTCAACAAGA
>JAFZAR010000323.1 GCA_017557085.1 Verrucomicrobiota bacterium
ATTCAGAGAAGGTGCGATACGGCGGAAGAAGCTCCAGACGCGTTTTTCGCAGAATTTTTTAGCCTCGATATCGGCAGGAGAATAAACGTCTGTGAAGGAAAAAGGCTTTCCGCTCTTGGGATCATAGCGGCCGCTTTCAATGGCAAAGGATTCGATATTGGAGGAGTAGAGACAATTTTCCGGATCGTTTTTAGGAAACTCACGGATGCGGGCCTGGTTTGCGTGCGCTGTGATCTGTCCGTCCGGGACACGAACGGCGACCCAGACCGCTCCTTTGTTATTTTCCGGGCTTCTGGAGCCGGTGCCGATCACCTCCATGACCCAGACTTCGTTTGGATCGCAGATAGAAAAGGATTCGCCCAAATCAATGTAGCCGTGTTCTTCGATCTCACGTGCCATGACCTGTACGGCTTCACGGGCGGTCTTGGCCTGCTGCAGAGTGATGGTGATCAGTTCTGTGTATTCCAGCGAACCGACCGTGTTCTGCAATTCCTCAGGACCTTCAAAAGTCGTCTCGGTGATAGCCAACTGATGTTCATTCATAATGCCTTGGAAGCCTTTTACCCGGCTGAGCGCGTAAAAACCCAGTACTTTGTATGTGGGCAGGGAGGCCGGCAGACAGGCGCTGCGTCCGTCCTGATAGATGGAACCGTCCGAAGCCGGCAGCACATCCAGCCAGGCAAAGAATCCGGCGGAGTCCGCGGCGTATGTGATCATGCAGGAACCATCAGCGGAAGCGCCTTTGGTTACGAGCAAAGAGGAGCAGGCATCCGTCTGCTGTGTGCTGAATAAAAATGTCGTTCCAACTCCGAGAAGGAGCGATAATAGATTCTTTTTCATAAATTTTTCAAAATAAACTAAGCACCTTGATCTGATTTAAAATTATATACAGGTTTGATGATTTCAATGATGTCAACGGTATCTTTTACATTTTCAACGATTTCTTCCATGGGTTTGTATGCCATGGGGGATTCGTCGAGAGTACCTTCATTTACGGTGGTTGTGTAGATGCCATTCATATTGTCTTTGAAATCACTCATGGATAATTGTTTTTTTGCTTCGGTTCTTGACATCAATCTTCCTGCTCCGTGAGGAGCGGAATAATTCCATTCCGGATTTCCTCTTCCTATGCAAATCAGGGAACCGTCCCTCATGTTCATGGGAATGATCAATTTTTTATTGAGTGAAGCATCCACCGCACCCTTCCGCATGATCAGATTATTATTATCGTATGATACATAATTATGAATCGTTTCAAACTCGTCACATACGTTGAACCCCATATGATCTACAATATCTTTGATAATCAATTTTCGGTTTAATTGCGCGAATCTGTTCATGATGAAGGAATCGCTAATGTAATCATCAAATGATTGTCCGTATAGAGTTCCGGTTTCTGCTGTCAGTGATTGATAATAGTTAGCCAGTTTTAAACCGGGATTTCGGCTTCCACAGTGAACAACAAGATAATAATCTTGCGTGGACGATTTATCCACTTCGATAAAGTGATTTCCTCCGCCTAGTGTTCCCAGTGCTTTATATACCTTTCCCAGATCCTCAAAAATGTGAATGCACTTTAATTTCTCAAGATCGAAATCGGCATCTTTATGGATATTGTTGCGTATAGAAAAACCATGAGGAATGTTGTTTTTGATAAAATTGTCGAGCTTTTCAAAATCAATGTCTTTTTCTTTGATTTTCACAACATCCACGCCGCATCCCAGATCAACACCTACATGATTGGGAATGATTTTATCCTCGATAGTCATCGTTGTACCAATGGTACAGCCTTTTCCACAATGTACATCCGGCATGATCCTGATAGCTGAGTCTTTGAAGCACTCCATATTGCAGAAGGATTCGATCTGTTTCTTTGCGTCCTCCTCAACATTATCTGTGAATATGGTTGCAGTATTATATTGTCCCGTTATTTTAATCATATATGTTTTTCAGACTACGACAGGATGTGAATACATTATGTTTTCTCGATTAGAAAGAGGAACTCTTGATTGGGATCGTCCGTTTCGCGAATCCATTCATGAGTCCATTTCATTTCCGCCATTACGTTTTTCTTATAATTGATTGAAAGGGTTTCCAGTATTTTCCCGTTTTTGGAAAGCACATCCCGTAGTTCCTCCACGGTTGCTTTCCCGCCGGAGCTGTAGGAAAGCAGTATCCATTTCACTTGTGCTTCACGGATAAGACGCTCTATCGCGTCCACGGCGATGAATCGTCCTGAGTTCTCATCTTTTCGGAATTCTTCAAACAAGGAACCTGCCACAATATCGGAAGTATCCGTTCTGCGTCTGGCTTTGCCAAAGAGTTCCGGTTTATCGTTCAGACAGATGGTCGTCCACAAATGATAGTAGGAGGCATAGCGTACACGGGAAGGCGGCATTTTCTCATTGTTTGAGCCATAAGGTGGATCAAAATAGGCCAGATCCGCGTTGATGGAATTTGTCAGATCAAATACATTTCCCCGTTGGACTTGATTCTTCTGTGTATTGATGAAAAGCTGGGGAACCTTCAGATGAAGTTCTTTATAGGATCGCGTGGACCATTGCTGAAGATAGGAAACGAAATGTCCCAGTGTATTGTCCACCTCGTCCAATGCCAGAATCAGACTGGTCAGTGCGACCGCTCGTTCTACCGGTAAGAGAGAGAGTCGGTCTATTTCCTCTCGGATGCTGTCCAGTTTGCGTGTGTTATGGATCTGCCACGGCTTTTTCAAACCATCTCCCTGAATGGAGCTTCCTTCATTTGCTGTTCCACCGTAGTTTTGCGTGAACCAGCCGTCCACACCGGGAACGGCATTCAGGTGGTCAATAAGTTCCTGATAGGAAGAAGGGGGCTTTTGATTCAGCAGGTAGCATTGGCCGAAGATTTCGGACCAGACTGAAATATCACTGGATATAACCTGATAATCTTCCTGTGCGAATGCCTGGGAGACTCGTGTCGTCCCGGAAAATGCATCCCATACAGTCTGCGCCTTGACCTTCCTGGCCATCTGTAGGATATGCGGAAGCAGCTTCAGTTTCGATCCCGCGTATTTGACTCCTTCTGTCGAGGGGAAATCACAGACCGGACAAGAAAATGTGACATCCTGTATCATTGTATGGATCTCTTTCTCTTGTCGTGCTGTGTTCTCACTCTTGCGGTGGACATTATTTTGCCTTTGGCAGCCAGGTGCAGACTTTCTTGCCTTCCCATCCGTTCACGGAGGCATAGTCTATCATACGGATATTTCCCTGTGCGGTGGGGATGGTGAATTCAAACCTTGTACCGGGCAGAGTGGGAGTTTCACGAACGGCTTTTACATAACCGTATTTATCCGCCAGAACAGTGACAGGCTGATCATAATTCGCGTCTGTGTTTTCATCCCGTGCCAGAACGATCGGTCCCCAGACGACAGCCTGGAAGTTTTCCGATGCCGGATGGCTTCCCATGGGAGCGTCCAACAGACAGCATTTCATCTGGAATTGAATCTCCACCTGTTCGCCGGGTTTCCATTTGCGGTTGATGCGGAAATAATTTCCGGGTGCCGCGATGTGTTTGCGTCCTCCGGCGGTGATCACGGTATAACCGCTCCATCTGGGGATACGCAAGGCCAGTTCAAATTTTTCGGTTTCCTGCGGCTGTACCTTGAGGGTGACCTTGTCCGAAAGCGGATAGTCGCCTGCGATCTCTAATTGGAGCTTGCGTCCGGAAGGTGTTTGAGTTTCAAATTTACCCGCGTTGTAAAGGTTCACGGCGGCACCCTTCGGGGATCTCATCACAGCGATATAGGGGATATAAGCCAGTCCCATAGGACCATTCAGATTGCAGCAAGTCACGGGCAGATCGTCAAAATTCCATCCCCATCCCTGGTTAGTCACCTTCTGGCCGTTGAGCAGATTCACATAGCTGAAGCCGTCGCCGCTCGGTTTCATGGCTCCCAGCAGAC
>JAFZAR010000324.1 GCA_017557085.1 Verrucomicrobiota bacterium
CTACAGCTCGGATGTTGATGTCATTTTTGTCTATTCGGAGGAAGGGTTCGTTTTCAAAGAAACACCCGAACCCGGTGATATTCCCGGCAGTCACTCCCTGAACAATCACCAGTTTTTCACCCGGCTGGCCGAAAGCATCATCTCGGAAGTCAGCAAATCCACTCGTGAAGGCTGGCTCTACCGCATAGATCTGCGCCTGAGACCTGAAGGCAGCGGCGGTCCGCTGGTGCGCTCCCTGGAAAGCTATGAGAATTACTACGCGCAATGGGGCCGCACATGGGAACGCATGATGCTGATCAAGGCGCGTTATGTGGCCGGCTCTTCCAGTCTGGCCGCGGATTTCATCGATATGATCCATCCTTTCCGCTATCCGCGCAATATCAGCGAACAGGTGCCGGGAGAAGTGGCAGAGATGAAGGACAGGATCGAAAAAGAAGTCGTCAAATCTGGCGAGCTCCAGCGGAATGTCAAACTGGGACAAGGCGGCATCCGTGAGATCGAATTCATTGTCCAGACCATCCAAGTGCTTCATGCCGGAAGAATGCCTTATCTTCAAGGCGGTCAAACCCTTCCCTTGCTGGAAAAACTGGCCGTTTACGGTCAGCTGCCCACATCGGATTCTCTGCTGCTGATCAAGGCTTACCGTTTTTACCGCGATGTGGAACACCGTCTGCAAATAGAAGAAAACCAGCAGACCCATACTCTGCCGCAAAGCCCTGAACGGCGCCACCGTCTGGCTCTGCTGACAGGCTTCAAGAGCACGGAGGAATTCGACAAACAATGCGAACAGTTCCAAAAGGAAGTCCGCCGTGTGTTCGAGAAGGTCATCCACTCCGAAAATACCGCCGATTATCAACTGGACGATCCCGACCACAACGCTTCTCAAAACATCTCCCTGACTCTGCCGCCGGATTTCGACGACTACGAAGGAGAATGGAAAGACCTGCTGGTGCGCATCGGATTCAAAACGCCGGAGGTAGCTTACAAACTGATCCGCACCTTTGTGATGGGACCCGGTTACGTCCATGTGTCCAAGCGCACTGTGGAATTAGGCTGGAAACTGCTGCCACGCATCTTCCAGCTCTGTCCGTCGGAACAGGGCATCCGTCTGCTGCTGGAGCAGCCCGGCTTTCAAGTCAATATGCGGGGACGCCGCGCGGTGCGTATTTTCTCGGATCCGGATCGTGTTCTGGCGCGTCTGGACAGTTTCATCCAAAACTACGGCGGTCGTCAGGGGTTGTATGAAAACTGGTTTTCATCCCCTTTCACACTGGACCTGCTGCTGCTGTTGTTCGACCGCTCCGAGTATCTGGCCGAGATCGCTATCAAAACACCCAGTCTCTTCGAGGAGATCATGGATGACGGACAGATCCGTCGCTCTAAAGACGAAAAGGAGATCCTGCGTGACCTGGAATACGGTCTGGAGGACGCAGATCAGCACCAGTGGATCCGGCTGTACCATCGCGCGGAGCTGATGCGCATCGCCCTGCGCGACCTGATGGGACTGACTGATTTTACCCAGAACCAGGCTGAGATCAACTCCCTGGGCGATGCCTGCATCCAGTACGCGCTGAAGGTCGTCATGAAGAAATTCCGCTTGAAGAAACCGCCCTTTGCCGTCATCGGGATGGGAAAATTCGGCGGACGGGAACTGACCTACGGCAGCGATCTGGATATCATGTTCGTCTGTCCGGCTCGCTGGAAAGGCACTACCAAAGTCCAGAAAATGGGCTTCATGCTGACCAATCTGCTGAGTATGAAAACCGCTCTGGGCAGTGCTTACAAGACCGATTCCCGTCTGAGACCCGACGGCGAGAAAGGCATTCTGGTCAATACCCTCACCCGTTATGAGCGCTATTACCGGAACCGGGCGCAGCTCTGGGAGATACAAAGTCTGACCCGCGCACGCGTCGTATGCGGCGATGTGGAGACCGGCTTCCAGTTCATGGATATGGCGCGCAATATGACCAACTTCACCATCCCTCGCCGTAAAGTGAGCGCTTACCGGGATGACTGGAAAAACACTATCCTGCAAATGCGCCTGAAGGTGGAAAAAGAACGCACCCCCTACGGGAAAGATCATCTGGCCTTCAAAACCGGCACAGGCGGTCTGATGGATGTGGAATTCCTGGCGCAAATGCTCAATATGGAATACGGCTGGTTCCAGCCCAACACACGCAAAGCCCTGCGGCTGGCGGCCAGTCAGGACTATCTGAACGGTGACGATGCCCAAACGCTCATCGAGAACTTCGACAATCTGATGTATCTGGAAAAAGTGCTGCGCCGCTGGAGCTATGAAGGTGAATCCGTTCTGCCCGACACAGACGCGCCCCTGTTGCGTGTGGCTATCCGCTGCGGCTTCAATAACATCGAAGCCTTTCTGAATGCCGTCCGCAAATGGAGAACGGACATCCGCGAAGTTTACTCACGGCTGACCGGTTCAAATAGCGGTGAGCCGGTCTGATCCTCTCTTCTTCCCGAAAACAAAGAATGAAAAAGCGTCCTTAAAAAAGGACGCCTGCTAAATTTTTATCTTATAGGATCACTCTATTTCTTTGCAGCCTTCGGCGGGATGATGGCATCCTTGGCCGCTTTGGCAAATCTGAACTTGAGGACCTTGCGGGCGGGCACCTTAACAGGCTCTCCTGTTTGAGGATTACGGCAAACACGAGCACTGCGGTTCTGGACCACAACTTTACCAATTCCAGGCAGAGTGAAGCCGTTCTTGGCATTCTTGTAAGTCAATTCGGTGATCAGGTCGAGGACTTCCGCAACTTTCTTCTTCTGCAGTTCAGTCTTCTCCGCAATACCGGCAATGATCTGTGTCTTGGTCAAAACCGCGCTTTTGGCGGCGGCAGCTTTCGGAGCCGGAGCTTTTACGGCCTTGGCCGGTTTTGCTGCTGGTTTTGTCGCTACTTTTGCTGTTTTAGCTGGTTTAGCTGTTTTCGCCGCTTTGGCGGCCTTCGCTGGTTTCTTTTCTGCTTTAGCCATATCTCTTTCTGCGTTAAGGTTAACGTTGCTACACGAGAACGTCGTTTCTTTCTATACGATTTTCAAAAGTTTTTTCAAGTAAAAATTTTAATTTTTTTTGATTTTTTTCATTTTTCCTTGTTTTAGAGGCCTTTTTTGGGTCTCGCACCGAAAATAGCCGTACCTATACGCACTAATGTGGATCCCTCCTCGATCGCCACTTCAAAGTCATCGCTCATCCCCATGCTCAATACCGGCAGCGGCGCTCCCAGCTGATCTTCGCACTGCTTCTTCAAATCAGCCAGACGGCGGAACATGGGCCGTGTCTTTTCCGGATCGGCGGCCCAGGGCGGGATCGCCATCAGTCCATGGATTTCCAAACGACTCAGCGCGTTCAACCGCTCCAGATCGCCCAGAACATCCTGCGGCTTGTATCCAAACTTGGTCGCTTCGCCCGCGATATTCACCTCCAGCAGCACCGGCAGGCTCTTATATTGTTTCTCGGCCATGCGGTTCAGTTCCTCCGCCAGCGCGTAAGAATCCACACTCTGCACCATTTCAAAGCAATGAACAGCATCCCGGCATTTATTCGATTGCAGATGTCCGATGAGATGCCAGTGCAGCGCCGAAGGACACTGCGGGATCTTGAGCTTGCCTTCCTGGACACGGTTTTCCCCAAAAAGTGTGATCCCGGCTTCAGCCGCTTCGCATACCGCCTGCGCGGGATGGAATTTGCTCACCGCCATCAGGCTGACTTCTGCGGGATCCCGGTGGGCGCGCTCGCAGGCCTGCCCGATCCTCTGACGGATAGATGCTATATTGGATTCGATACTCATAGCGCAAAGCAGAAGCTGTGAAACTAGCTGCCCGGATGCTCCGCCGGCAGTGCTTTCAGGTCTTCCGGCAGGTTAGTGGGTTCAAACGTCTCCACATTCAGCTTCAGCAGACTATACAGCGGCATTCCCGGCGTGAACTTGCCATCCGAGCGATCCACCAGCATGGCTACACCCACCACTTCGCCGCCGAATTGTTTCACGATCTCGATCGTTTCGGCCACACGGCCGCCGCGGGTCACCACGTCTTCCACCACCAGCATGCGTTCTCCGGCAGCGATTTTGAATCCGCGTCTCAGCACCAGTTTTCCGTTTTCTTTCTCCGCGAAAATAAACCGGCATCCCAGCTGACGGGCCACTTCCTGACCGATCACCAGTCCGCCCATCGCCGGCGCGATCACCGTGCGCACATTCAGCCCGCGCAGTTTTTCCGCCAGAGCCGCGCCCAGTTTCTCCACGATCGGCATCTCCTGCAAAGCCAGCGCGCATTGGAAGTACTGACGGCTGTGCAGACCGCTGCGCAAAATAAAGTGTCCCTCCAGCAGAGCTTTTGTCTGCCTGAAAATGTCTAACGTCTCTTCGTTCGTCATACGGATGAGATTATGCCACCGGCTCCCATAAAGGCAAACATTTCCTGCGATGCCTGAAATAAAGTTCTTTTTTTCAACAATATCTGCATTTATTGACTTGATAATCATTCAAATATCTGCTATATTGTTTGTGCCGGTGTTATGCCGGAAGGTAAAGAATAATCATCATTTAAAAACTTATGCAGTGGAATAAGAATATTATATTGGGTACTGCCGCGGCAGTATTGTTCTCAACCTCAACCCTTATGGCCGGTGACGCGCCTCTCATCATAAAACAGCCTGAGAGCCAGTTTATCCGGGTCGGCGACAGTGCTACCTTCAGTGTCAAAGCCGTCACACCAAAACTGGAAACTCCCGTGGAAATGGTCTGGATCCAGCCCGGCACATTCTTTATGGGCAGCGATGAAGGTGAAGAGCACAGAGATTCCGACGAAGTTCGTCACCAAGTGACATTAACTGAAGGATTCTGGATGGCGAAATATGAGATCACAGAGGCACAGTATAAGAAAGTAATGGCAACATGCCCCAGCTCAAATGGCGATAATATGCCGGTATGCTACGTCAGCTGGGAAAACGCGATGACCTTTTGCGAATATCTGACAGATCAGGAAAAGAAAGCCGGCAGACTTCCTTCCGGCTATAAATATACCCTGCCAACAGAA
>JAFZAR010000037.1 GCA_017557085.1 Verrucomicrobiota bacterium
AATGTGAATGAAGTGGGGTGGTATGGTCAAAACAGTAAAAAGAGAAGTCATCCTGTTGGAAGAAAAGAACCGAATGCCTGGGGACTTTATGACACAATAGGAAACGTGTGTGAGCTATGCCGAGATTCAAGAGTTGTTTATACGACGGATCCAATGACTGATCCTGTGGGAAACACAGAGCCTGACGGAGAAAAACAATTAAAAGGTGAAGGTTACCGAAGTGATGCGAAATATTGCCGGGCTGCCACAAGAAATCTCGTTCACTCCATTTCATATTGTGATCCTTTTGTCGGTTTTCGTGTGGCACTTGTTCCTGTTCCGTAAGAGCAAGCCGCTATTTCTCAGAAACAAAAAAGGGTACATCACTGTACCCTTTTTTATATTATTCTAATGATTTAAAACAGAGCGAATTAGCTGAGTTTCCAATCACCGCGCCATTCGGGCATCATCAGTTCACTGGCTTCCACGTCACCAACGATCTGTTCTGCGACCGGATCCCATTTGAGCGGACGGCCCAGACGCATGGAGAGCATATTCAGCAGGCAGATAGTCGCGCTGCGGTGACCGATCTCGACATCCGCGAACGGACGCTGACCGGATTGGATGCAATCCAGGAAGTTGGCGTAGTGGCTGCTGGTACGGCCTAAATTGACCTTGAACTGTTTGCGGAGTTCACGATTTTCGTGACCCAGAGTTCCATTTTCATCAATGAGTTCCAGCCATTCCGGATTGGAGGCTTCCAGTGTACCTTCATGGATGTGTTCAAAGACCCATCCGTCTTCGCCGACGAATTTGACACCACGACCGCCGGGTCTTGTACCTTCTTTGATGACGGTACCGCCGATCAGTTTGACACCATCAGCGTAGGTGTTTTCAAACTCGAATTCCATCGGGGTATTGTAGATACCATGATCGGCATCCCAGCCCTTGGCTGTGATTTCGACCGGACCGGTATCGTCGCTGCCATGACCTAACTGGCCGATATCGATCACGTGAGCACCGCGGTCGGACATTTCACCGGCACCAAAGTTCAGATGGAATCTCCATTGATGGTGGAGACGTTCCGGATAGTACTGGATGATCGGGGTATGACCTAACCACATATCATAGTCCAGGTTCTTCGGGATCGGCGGTTTCACGGCAGGAACAGAGGTGAACTGACGAATGCGGTTGTGGTGTTCTTCCACAGTGGGCATCTGAATGATGATCTCTTTCAGCTTGCCAATGTAGCCGTTGCGAACGAGTTCCGCGGCATAGCGGGCGTTGGAACGGGAGCGTTCATGGCTGCCGGTTTGGAGAACAACATTGTATTTGCGAACAGCATCACGCACAGCTTTGCTCTCAGCGATGGAGTTGGCCAGCGGTTTTTCGCAGTAGATGTGTTTGCCGGCTTTGGCGGCGGCCACACTGATGATGGCGTGCCAGTGGTCGGGTGTAGTCACAGTGACCGCGTCAATGTCTTTGCGGGCAATGATCTCACGGAAATCACCATATCTCTTGCAATCTTTGTTGTTGTAGTGTTCGTTGACAACATTGACCGCGTTTTCCATACGGTCGGTGTCAACTTCACAGACTGCCACAAAACGGGTTTTGTCGGAAGCCATGAGGGAGCGCATATCATGCAG
>JAFZAR010000325.1 GCA_017557085.1 Verrucomicrobiota bacterium
ACGAAGGGGCGTTCTACAAGTTCGATCTGCGACATGAAATTTAGCGGATTCCAATTCAGATCTAAACTGTTTTGACGCTAGGCGTTAAAACTATATTGTTAATAACTTATTTTCTTTTCCCATTCCTCAGCGTTACATACGTCGAGGAACGACCAGAATAAAGTAGCAGATATTTTGCAATCCCGCAAGGGGGATATTAAAAGAACCACAGATTCACACCGATAAACACAGAACTGAATGTCGGTAACGTAAATTTTTGTTTGCAAAGGGGGTGTCTTATGAGGTAAATTAAAAACGTGCAAGGCGGTAACCTTGCACGTGTCGCGGATGTTTATTTCATCCGTCTATTTATCAGTATGTAACTGATAAACAGGATGATTATTGTAAGGGTTGCTAAATCTTCGGTAATCATCTTTTTTATTTCACCACCTTTCCTATAGTTATTCATTTCTCCCCCTTCATTTTGGAAAGTATCAAAACGAAATTCATAGGCAAGGAAGTGTGATGGAAACAAAAGATTCCAGCACCGAGCTTTCACCCGCAACGAGTTGAGTTTACATCATTTGTTCCCCGTTATCAAATTGTTATTTCGACAGGATCAACAGGATTTGATATTTTTTCATCCTGCGAATCTTATCAAAAAAATATCTGTGCGTATCCGTGTTCATCCGTGGTTCCTTATTTCACCCCGTTCCGAGATTTTCGGAATGGAAACGCTCGGCCCGGTGTTTTTTTACATAGACCGCTTGATTCTTGTCTTTGGCATAAAATCTGCTAAAATAAGGTTGTGAGTGATAATGACGGAAAAGTCTCTCTGAAAATGGTTACCTGCTCCAGCTGCGGTTCCAGGGTATTCATCCCGGACAATCTGCAGCCGCTAAGCACCTACCCTTGTTCAAAATGCGGTCATAACTTCATGGTTCCCATGAGGCTCCGCCAGTTTGAATTGAGAGAGATCATCGGACAAGGCGGAATGGGGACAGTCTTTCGTTCCTTCGATGTCATGCTGGAACGCGAAGTCGCTGTCAAACTCATGAAACCGGAGCTGGCTGATGATAAAGAAGCCATCACCTCCTTCCTGCGCGAGGCAAAAGCCGCGGCAGGACTCAACCACAGCAATATCATTCATATCTACAGCTTTGACGAAAGCGAAGGCAACCGCTATCTGGTCATGGAGCTGGCCAACAACGGCAGTCTGGATTCCTGGATCGAATCCGGGCAGATCGTTCCGGAGCTGAATGTTCTGGATATCGGCATCAAGATCGCCTCCGCTCTGGACTGCGCCAATAAACACGGTCTGCTGCACCGGGATGTCAAACCGGCCAATATCCTGTTCAATAACGAAGGTGAACCCAAACTGGTGGACTTTGGTCTGGCGATCCAGGGCGATGATACCGAAGTCGGTGAATCGGTTATCTGGGGCACTCCTTATTATATCGCGCCGGAAAAAATACGCCGGGAACGGGAAGATTTCCTGGCGGATATGTACTCTCTGGCCGGGACACTCTATCATGCCCTGACAGGCCGTGTCCCATTTGATGCTCCTACGGTAGAAGAGGTTGTTTTAGCGCATGTGGAATCCCCGCTGGTTCCTCCCAATAAAATCATTCCCTCTATCACAGAAATGACCAGCCAAGTGATCGTCCGGGCCATGGCCAAAGATCCTAATGAACGCTATCAGTCTTATGATGAGTTCATTATGGCAATGACGGCCGCCCGCAGTCAGCTTCTCATCCAGACCTATCGCTCCAATGACAGCGAAGAGGAGAAAAAAGGCTGGTGGTAAAAGAATTAGTATTCAAAATCCGCCGGGTATTCTCTCTTTAAAACACCCTGGTCCAGCAGTGTGCGAACCGCCTGGCAATGAAGAGCCGAGTCGCGCGTTCTCCACTGAAATGGATATCCCTTGCACTGAGAAGGTTTTACCGAATGCACCCGGCACACGTTACGCTCACCCAGGAAGATGCAGGTCCCGTCTTCTAACATTTTGACACCCAAACCTTTTCTGTCATATCGCAGCTGGGTGTAAGACTGAATGAAATCCTCCTCGGAGATTTTCAGGAACTTTGCCAGCCGGGTGATCTCTTCCTCCGATATCTTCACTTCCCCTTCCCAGCGGCAGCAGGCTCCGCACATAACACAAGGCACTTTACGCGGAAAATCATCTTGAAGATCATCCATCATAAAGTGCCTCGTTTGTAAGGCTATGCAGCCTCTTTAGCGCACAAACATCACACCCGCGCGGAGTGCCTGTTCACGCTGATCGTAATTCAAAAGCGTTTGACCGTAACCGGTGAAGTACTGGATATCCAGATACATATCCAGGCAGTTGCCTGTCAGCCGTCCCAGAGGATAGCTCAGATCCAGCTGCATACTGCCCTTTTCCAATTCATCACCCATGCGGAACCAGCTGGCCAGCTGGATAGTGTCCGCCCATTGGATAGCGGCTTTCACATCCGCGTGACCACGATAGTGGCGAATGCTCGGATTGTCAGACAATGAACCAAAATAGAACCAGAATCCAGGAGCCAAATAACCGTTCAAACGTTCCGGATCACCAAAATAAAGTTTCGGACGCGCGATCACATAATTGATACTGCGGGAACCCGCGCCATTGCGTCCATTGGATTCATGAGAGATCGCCGTCATCAAATCCATCTTCTCCAGAATACCTTTCGGCTCTTTAAAGATATCCTGCCAGTTGTATTGGAGTTCCGGTTTGAACATCGTATCCAGGAACGGAGCGGATTCACCGGCCAGATCCCATTCTGTATTCTGCGTATAAGTGATGAATACATTGGTAAAACCGTTCCATTTTTCCGCAAAGTAAGAATCCTCAGTGAACAGTCTATAGCGCAAACTGACCTGGAAACGGGCATTGGGGAAAGTTCCTCTCAAACGTCCATCCGTTCCGCTGGGATTGGCACCGATCAGGAAATAGATCGGATCATAACCGGCAAAGTGCTTGCTGAAGTAATCCACCATCGCGTTCCGTTGTTTCGATTCCTTGCCTTCCAGCTTGGCATCAGCTTCTCCCAACTCTCCGGTGATGTAAGGAGAACCCTTCGTGGGATCGACCTTGCCGTCCGCTTTGAGTTCAGGGGCTTGTCCGCTGAGCTGCAGGGATATAGTCGAAGCATTGTCCAGAGAGATCTGAACATCACCCTGTGTGTTTTCGACCGGCACCTTGTACTGACGGGATTTGAAGGTCCCCGGCTCCATATCGATCCATTCCTTGCCGGAATCACTCTTGATAAGTACTTCTTTTTGAATGCCATTTTGAGTGATATAAGCCGTCATCTCAGACGGTATTTCAAAACGCTCTTTGGAAGTGCCGTTGTTCATAAAAAGAACAGTCACTGTCACCGGACCCGAAACCTCACCGGTATCCCTGGGAGCGCTCAGAAGATAAGAAATAGAGGGTGCGGTTTCTGCGGCTGTATCACAAACTCCTGTAGAAGGAAGAGATGTGAATAACAAGCAAGCAACGAGACAAGCACGAACAACATTGCGGCCTTTCAAAAGATTGAAGGTCGTAAACACATTATTTTTCATATATTTATTGTGCACAAACGCATAATGACCAGAAACTCAGGGAATCGTATGCCTGAAAGTCTAGTCTTCTTCGGGCAGCGGTTTATTCACCGTTTCAGGTGCCCAAATCAGGGCTACAATACCAATTATGTAGGAACTTGCAATCAAAACCGCAGCGATACGGAATCCGGCAAAGGCCGTTTTTCCATCTAAAGCTACAGCCAAACTGCCCAGCATCAACACACCGGCAGCTGTGATGAAACGTCCTACGTTGTAGCAAAAACTGATACCAGTACTGCGAAGCCGTGTCGGGAACAACTCCGGCAGATAAACCGCGTAACCGCCAAAAGGCACTTGTGTCGCGAATCCTAAGAACGGCCACAAATACCAGATTTGGTAGGCTTCTTTAAAGGTCAAAAACACCAGACCGACCGCGATCCATCCCATGATCATCGCTCCCAGGAAAGTCGCGCGACGGCCAATACGACTCGCGGCTATGACAAAGAAGTACATACCGAAAAACGCGCCTGTCTGCTGCAGCATCAAAGCCTTGGAACGAAGGCGGGTCTTGCTGCTTTCGTCCATACCTCTGGGGATCAGTTGTTTGATCATCTCCACCTCAGAAGCCATCAGCGGCTCGGTCAGAGCTTTGCTTTCCTCAATACGCGGTTTGATTTCCAAATTGATACGGAGATTCTTGAATTGCTTCTGCTGCTGTTCATCCATTCCCTGGATAATGGCTACCTGTTCGGCAGGCGACGCGGAGACCAGTTGTTCATAACGAACCTTATCTTCCTGAGTCATCGTGGGAATAATGGACTTGATCAGATCCGAACTCCAGAAACCGGCACCCCACAATCCCAGTACGCCGGCCACGGCCAAGGCAATACCAACCAAGGCATTGCGTCTCCAGGTAGGATGACCGAAAAGATCTTTGACACTGCCGAACTGTTTGCTCTTATCTCCCGGATTCGCCAGAGCGGCAGCACGGGCTTTGACCCATTTCTCCGGTTCATGCATTTTGAACATGACCATGACACCAATGAGAGCCGGGAAAGTCCCTACAAAGTACAAACCCTGCCATCCCCACATCGGAACGATTACACCTAAGAGCCATGCGCCAAATAAGTTACCCACAGCGGAAAGAGCCTGCATCATACCCAGAGCGCCCGCGCGGGCATTCTCCGGCATCACTTCGGCAACCAATGCGGCACCAACGGCAAACTCGCCGCCCACGCCTAAGCCGGTCAGGAATCGTCCTATCGCAAAGAAATGATACGGGGTAAATGTGATTCCGACATCTGCCAGACAGCGTCCCAGTGCCAAGCTGAATTCACTTGTCGCCAAACCGGACAGTCCTGTAAAGGCCGCGTAAAGGATGATCGTTACCGCCATAGTCTTAGCACGTCCCCAGCGATCACCCAGCACACCAAAGATCAAACCACCGATAGCCCAGCCAATAATGAAAATGGTCGTGACCCAGGAGCCGGCACTGTAGCGAGCCGCTTCTCCAACCGTCGGCAGCAATTCCTTCATGGCATCCGCGCGGGAAGCCGTAAACAGCTGCTGATCCATCGTGTCGAACATCCAGCCGCAAGCAGCCAGGATGAAAACAAGCCAATGATATCCTTTCAGATATCTCCACCAACTACCGGAATGAGTAGAATTCATAGCATTTATGTTTGGAACTATCCTTTTGACAGAACCAAAAGACTTTCGATTTTATTCCTTTTTTTTTGAAAATCCAAGAATTCTCTTTAGTCTTCCTCAAGAACGCGCTTTATGCGATAATTCTTCCGCGTGGACGGTCTTATGGAGCACCCTATCAACAATAACGATCAATCTTCTCAGTCCGGCGGCGTTAAGAAAATCCGCTGGGGCATCTTGGGAACGGGCAAAATCGCTAACAAGTTCGCTTCTGAATTTTCTCACACGGCTTCCGCGGAACTTGCCGCTGTCGCTTCCAGAGATCTGGAACGAGCCCGGTCTTTTGCCGCTGCTCATCAGATCCCAAAGGCTTATGGAA
>JAFZAR010000326.1 GCA_017557085.1 Verrucomicrobiota bacterium
CGGAGGGCGATCTCAACGATTTCCGGATTGTTGGCCATTTCCATGTTGAGCCGCGTCTTGATCTGTTGGCGCAATGCGAAAATATCCCGGTCCTGAATGTGACGGCGATCCTCTCGCAAATGAGCCGTGATGCCGTCTGCGCCTGCCTCTTCACACAGCAGAGCAACGGAGACCGGATCCGGTTCACCGTGGGTGTAGCCCTTGTAGCGGGCCTGCCGCAGGGTGGCGGTGTGATCTATATTGACACCTAGCTTTAACATATATTCAGAGGTTCGGTTTTAGCGGTCGGCCAGCCATTCACAGAGGAACCAGAGTTCCAGCGCGGAAAGACCGCAGGTGGACATCCTCTCGAAGTACAGCTCGTTGGGAGCGGTTTGATGTCCTTTTGTGATGCTGTTGCCCAGACGTTCCCGTGTGATATAGGCCCAGGCGAATACATTGGAAGTGCGTTTTTCTTTTGCTTTCTTCACAGCGTCCTGTTGAGCTTTTTCTTTCAGCTCTTCCGGGGTCATATCCTCTTTCTTTTTCTTGGGAGTCTTGGGCTTGTTCTTATCAACATTTTTCAGTTCCGTGATGAACAGGGGAATCTGCATCTGCCACTGTGCCAGAGTCTGGCCGGTCAGTTCCCAAGAATAGAAGAAAGTGTCCGCGTCGCTGGATACCGCCTGCCAGGTTTCCGCCGGCAGCAGATTTCCCTTTGGAATAGCCGGAACAGTAGCAGCCATCACATAGTCGCGTTCCGAATCCTGAATGCCGCGCAGGGTGGGCATCAGGATCGGCCAGCCGACCCAGCCCAGTTCGAGCTTGTTGGTGTTGACGGCCTGCTGAAGGGGGTTCCTCATATTGGGATAATTCTTTGTGAGCCACTGCTGGATGCCCGCTCCGAGAGTGGGAACGGCCTTCGTGGTGTTTTCCGTGTTGAACACCAGCATGGTATGGAAAGGAATATCATAGGTATAAAGAAAAAGCTGATCGGGCGCGACGGTCTTGCCGGCGATCTGGCTCCACCATGGCTGCGAAGCGACCCAGTTGGAAGCTCCGCGGAACACGCTCAGATGATCCAGCGGATCGTTGATCACATTGGTAGGAAACTGCCAGTCGGATTGGATGAAGTTGACTTCGTTTTTCAGTTGGACCCGGCATTCTGTTTTCACGTTTTCGCCCTGCAGCCAGCCGTTCAGCTTGATCGAAGAAATATTCTGAGCGATGGGGCAGGAGATACCCGTCTGCTTGGCCAGTTCCTCCACATTGGCACGGAGGGTCAGGTTATTGGTTCCCAGAGCGGGGATCGGGCGCTTACCGTGGATCAGATCCAGAGGAATGTTTTCGGAGACTTTGTCGCCTTTCCAGGTGTAGTAGATCAGCCAGCCGCAGCCGTGTGCCAGTCCTTTGGAAAGACCGGACGCTTCATCTTTCTGTTCCCAGGTCTCTTCTTTGTTGACGGTATTCTTTTCAGCGGTCAGGGTTCCCTTGTCGGATTCTCCCGCGCGGACAGCCGCAAAACGTTTGGTGGCCTCATCATTGCCGACCTTGGCCGCGAAAACAAAGGTGGGTTCATCCCCGCCAACGGATTGGATGTA
>JAFZAR010000038.1 GCA_017557085.1 Verrucomicrobiota bacterium
GCAACTCCAGTGTATAGGACGGCTTGAACCAGCTGCCCGTCTTGGCAAACTGAAAGCATAAAGCCAGAAGCAGCAAAACTCCAACTGCCAAAAACAGAAATACTTTTATACCTTTTTTCTTTTGCATTATCTTATCTTTGTCTAAATTAAATCAATCCTAACTAAGAACATCCTCACTGTCCGAAATTCCATTCACAAACTTGTAAACCACAGGATCCTGTGAAGCAAACAATTCATCCGGGGTCGCGGTCAAATAAATCTTTCCGTTCACCAGCATATAGACTTTTTCACCCACTGTTCGCACAGTCCGCATATCATGGGTGATCACAACCGTCGTCACCTGCCGGATATCACAGATCCTGCGGATAAGGTGATCAATGCTGTCCGAAACGACCGGATCCAAACCTGCCGTCGGTTCATCATAAAACACGATCGAAGGATTATGGATGATCGCACGGGCCAGACCCACACGCTTTTTCATGCCGCCGGATAGATCGGAAGGCCATTTATGCTGCATTCCATTCAGATCCACCAGTTCCAGTGTTTCGGCCACTTTCTTTTCGATTTCTCCAGGAGTCATTTTCCCCTCACGTTGAAGGTAAAATCCCACATTTTCTCCCACACTCATGGAATCGAATAAGGCCGCACCCTGAAACATCACCGCCATATCTCGGCGGATCTTCAAAAGTTCACGCTCTTCCAGATGAGAGATATCCACACCGTTGATAAAAACCTGTCCTTGATCCGGCTGGATCAGCCCGGTTATATGCTTGAGGAGAACACTCTTGCCGCCGCCGCTCCGTCCAACGATGATCGCAGCCTCACCGGTCTGGATCTCCATGTCCACGCCCTGAAGCACATGCTGTGTGCCGAAACTCTTATGCAATCCACTTACTTTGATCATACAACCCACAGCTTTACAAAATCTTAGATAAAATCAGCGTCAGACAGAAATTCAGCATCAGGATGCCGATCGAGGAAATCACCACCGTATCGGTTGTTGCCTCACCAACGCCCTGAGCCCCGTTCTTACAAAAAAGTCCCTTGTAACATCCTGTGAATGAAATCAGTCCTCCAAAGAAAAAGCCCTTGATGATGCCTGTCATCAAATCCTTTACATGAGTCATATTGACCATATTGGCCCAGGAATAAACAGGATCGATCCCCAATCCATATACGCCCAGCATATAGCCGCCAAAAATACCAATGGCCACAGCTTCGCAAACCAAAACAGGCATCGCGATCGTCGTCGCCGCCACACGGGGCAGCACCAGATAATCCACAGGATGCGTATTTAATGTGCGCAAAGCATCTATCTGCTCAGAGACCCGCATGGTACCCAATTCCGCCGCCATTGCTGCCCCCACTCGTCCAGCAACCATCAAAGCCGCCAGCACCGGCCCCAGCTCACTGCACATCGCCACGCTGTTGACCGCCAGCGTCAGGGTATCCATGCCAAATTTATGGAACTGGAAATAAGTCTGAGCCGTCAGTACCAAACCGGTAAAAGCACCTGTCACCATGACCACAGACTGCGACCGCACACCGATCTGGTAGATCTGCGCTATGATATCGCTCACCTTCCAGCTGCCATGCACCAACGCATAGACAACCTCCAGCAGCAATCCCCACACTTGTTTTAAACCCAGTAACATGAATCAATTACCAAAAATTCCACGCTCCACGCCAAACGACCCAGATCCCCAGCAGAAGATTCGTGATCCCGTGAGCCGTGATAGCATCACCCAGACGCCCTTTATAGCATACAAGTCCTTGATAAACAAGCCCGCATAAAATCCCTGCCAACCATTCCTGATGCACCAGCCCAAAAATGACACTGACCACCACAAACGGCATCCAGTTTATCTGCTTGAAGGGAACTTCCTCAAATTTCTCACGAATGATAAAGCGATATAAAAGGCTGCGGTAAAACACCTCTTCTACAAAAGGAACCAAACACGCGGCCCCCATGATGCGGACCGCAACGCTCCCCCAGGCCAAAACCGAGTCCTTTCCAAAACAGACAAAAGGATTCCAAACCGCAACGGCTTCCTGAGGATGTCCCGAAATACGAGCCCATAACTCATTCATCTTGGGATAAAACGGATCCAATCCCACCCAGAGAACAAAAACACCGATCCCCGCCGCCACAGCCTCCCAGCTGAAGGCCGGACGCATTTCCGGTATCGAGTGCCATAACCAGATCACCAGACCGGCGACAACACCCGTTTTCAGCGCGTAAACCCAATAGCGGGAACTTTCTCCAAACTCCCCTTGCAGAGCAGTCAGAAGAACGAATACCGCAAACGGCAGCGCACGATAAATGACTGACTTTTGAACCATACCTGATGCTGTTCAAAACTATACAAACGCCCGCACAACTGAGCGTAAGACCTCCTCATTATGCAAGAAACCATACCAATTATGAATGAGAAAATGAAGAATAGCAGAAAATTTCGCCAAACCGTTCAAAATCTCTTGACCCGTCCGAATCTTCATGTAAGACTGCATCCGCTTTTGTTTGCAAAAGCAGTGCCAGTGTAGCTCAGCGGTAGAGCAGCGGTTTCGTAAACCGCAGGTCACCGGTTCAAGCCCGGTCACTGGCTCCATTTTTTTGCACTTTTTTAGACCACTTCTCTCCTAAAAATCAGTTA
>JAFZAR010000327.1 GCA_017557085.1 Verrucomicrobiota bacterium
AGTAAAGCTCCAGATTCTCGCTGGTCAGGCCGATAGAAGCATACCATTCCAGGCGTTTGCGCAGCCAGTAGAGGTGCCAGGCTTTCCAGCCCCAGTTGGGCTGAGGTTCGCCCTCGGCTTCCCCATCAGGGACTTCGCCGAACTGAGCGGCCACTTCATCCGGACGGATGAAGAATTCCAGCTCCATCTGTTCAAACTCACGGGAGCGGAAAGTGAAATTACGGGGATTGATCTCATTGCGGAACGCTTTGCCGATCTGGCAAATGCCAAAAGGAACAGCCTTGCGCGAGACTTCGCAGATATTCTTGAACTCGGTGAAGATGGCCTGAGCCGTTTCCGGACGCAGATAAGCCACGTTGTCGTTGCTTTCCACCGGGCCGACATACGTCTTGAACATCAGATTGAAGGCGCGGGGTTCGGTCAGCAGAGAGCCGTTTTCCTCATTGTAGCGGGTGGTATTCGTCACCTGCTCTGTGGTCTCGCCCTGGAGCACCGGGGATTGCAAACCGCGTCCTTTGTAGAACTGCATAGCGCCTTTGCGCACCCAGTTGGCATCCTTGCCCGGCAGCTGCAGCATGGAGAACTTGTCGTTGCAGACCTTGTCGGACTCGGCATCCGTGGCACCCGTCCAGAACCAGGCCGTGCCGGAGAGCGGATTGATCTGATCCGCGCGGAAGCGTTTCTTGGAAAGAAGACAATCCACCATCGGATCGGAGAAAGTGCTGGTGTGACCGGAGGCTTCCCAGACTTTGGGATGGAGGATGATGGTCGCGTCCAGCCCGGCAACGTCTTCGCGTTCCTGGGTCATACTGCGCCACCAGAGGTCTTTCACATTGCGTTTGAGCTCCGAACCCAGTGGACCGTAGTCCCAGAATCCGTTGATGCCGCCATAGATTTCAGATGATTGGAAAATAAAACCGCGTCTCTTGCACAGAGAGACGATCTTTTCCATCGTATCCTGTTGTTTTTGATCTTTAGAATCTGCCATAATAAAATGATTTAAAAAAGTTTATAATTTAGAAAGGGTTAATGTTCTCACCTCGTCCAGCCATTGCGAGCGCTGTTCGGGAGTGCTGGTGATGACCGGGCCGATCAGCTTCTGAGAAGTCTCCTTCACACCGCAGAGACCGAAAACGATCTCCTTCCAGTGCTTCAGCATCGGATTGCCCAGGATCTGATCCTCTACGGTGATAGGTGTGTTCAATGTATTGATGAGCAAAGCAAAACGGGCTTTGAGCATCCCTACGGAGTAACCGCCGCCTTTGCCGTCGGATTCAAACCGGTAAGCCAGTCCGGCACGGATACAGCGGTCGCGCCATCCGGCGATCATGGCCGGCGGAGCGCTCCACCAGTTCGGATGGATCAGGACGATACCGTCCACGGCGGAAAGTTCTTCCGTATGCTGCCTGACCAAAGGCGGAAGACAATCTGTACGGTCGAGTTCTTCCGTAGGCATGACCGGATCAAAACCTTCGGCGTGGAGGTCATGGAAAAAGAGAGTATGTCCGGCACCACTCACCGCTTCGCAGACTGTCCGCGCGATGGCATGGTTGAAACTGGCCGGATTGGGATGACTGAGGATAACGGAAATATTCATGATTGCAAAAGAGAACCAAGTCCGATCTTGTTTTTCAGGTGATATTGAGCGACTTCCGCGTATTCCATCGCCCAGTTCTTCAGTCCGTCCACTTCCTCCTGGGAAAGTTCCCTCACCACTTTGGCCGGAGAACCCAGGATCAGCGTGTGCGGTTCGGCTTTGAGCTTGGGCGTGACCACTGAACCTGCACCTACTAAGCAGCCTTCTGGGATGACAGCATCGTCCAGCAGAATGCTGCCCATGCCGATCATGCAGCCGTCGCAGACTTTGCATCCGTGAACGATCGCGTTATGTCCCACCGTGACATAATCGCCCAGCTCGCTGCGGGTTTTGGAACCGGTGTGGAAGGTGGCGTTGTCCTGAACATTGGAATACTTGCCGATAACGATCTCATTGATATCGGCACGCAGAACAGCGTTGAACCAGACCGAGGAATAATCCTTGAGCGTGACCGCCCCATAAACGATCGCGCCCCGCGCAAGGAAAACTTCTTTCCCTACAACCGGCTTCTGCCGGATATAACGTTCAAAAACACTGCCCATTCTAAAAATAAAAGACGCACGGGGTTACCGCACGTCTCTACGGTAAAAGTCTTTTTTTAATAAGTACCGGTGTGGCACTTGGAACAAGTCGTGATATCGGACTGATCGTTGCCGTCCAGGTGCTGGAATTCCAGACCTTTGATATCCGCTTCATCCCATTCACCTTCTTTAAACTGCGCTGTGATAGTGTGGCAGTCCTGACAACCGTTGCGGACAGGTTCGCCTTCTTCCGCGTCGACCAGACTCTCATTGTGGCAGCGGGCGCAGCCAATGGATTCTTTGTGGCCGATATTGTCCGGATAGGCTTGCCAGCTGGCTTTCATCGCCGGGAAGATATTCCGGCTGTAAATGTTCTGTACCGTCTTGATGGCTTGTTCCAGATGTTCATTTGCCGGCTCCGCGTTTTCTTCTTCCTCTTCTGCTTCCGCGTCTCCGCCGTACATCTCTGTCAGACCATCCTTGATAGCCTTCATGGCTTCTTCCTTCGTCTCATATTCTCCGGTCAGAAGCTCAATGACGGTGTATTTCACATTTTCACCCAGTTCCAGCGGCAGAGTC
This sequence comes from Verrucomicrobiota bacterium, assembly GCA_017557085.1. Classification (GTDB taxonomy): domain Bacteria; phylum Verrucomicrobiota; class Verrucomicrobiia; order Limisphaerales; family UBA1412; genus UBA1412. The sequence goes on from JAFZAR010000327.1 coordinate 2,698, forward strand.
CCCAGTTCCAGAGCCATATCCACGGCTGTGACGGGTGAGGCATAGCGGTGCGCCGGACGGTTGTGACAGTCCAGACAGCCCATGTTGAAGACCGTTTGTTTCTTGGTATCCACCTCTTCTCCATTGGTGTAGATCTTAGTCTTGCCGTCTTCAAAGGTCTGACGGATCCAGACGATCTCGCCGTTGCGTTTGTCATTATCAGTGATAAATTCTAATTTCTTGCCGTTCGGGGTGACGTGAGAATGCGCGCCGCCCACGATACCGGTCTTGGGATCACATCCGCCCACTTTGATGCTCATGCGGAGAGAAGCCTTGAGGTCTTCTTCATTCTTCAGGAAATGTGTAAAGCTCTTTTCCTTATTGCCGACATACTTCGGGTTCCAGTGGCAGGACATACAGGTGTGTTCTGTCTTGGTCTTGCCGTCCAGATGTTTGCCGTACATGGCCGAAACCGGAACATGAATGGGTGTGTGATAAGTCTTGGTCACGTTCTGAGCCAGCTGACGGATGCCGTTGATCTTGGCATAAGCGTAAGCATCAATGCCGGGGCCGACATGGCATTCCACGCAAGCCACATTGGCGTGAGGAGAATCTTTGTGGGCCACATTTTCGGGTTCCATGGTCACGTGGCAAAGCTCACCGCAGAATTCATCATCTTCGGTCCAGTGATAGGCATTGATGGCAGCCAGACAAAGTACCGCGCCGGAGATACCCAGAACAATCAGTATCACAACGAGATTTACCCAAGTGGAGAATTTAGTGAAGCTGATGTTAAGGTCAGGCAGTCTGAAGCCCTTTACGAATCCCTTGAACCAGGTACAGCAGCAGCATTCGTCTTTATTAGTCAGACTGCAGCTCTGCGCCGCGTCCGCCTGATAGTTGTTCACCAGATACTGCATGATCACGCCCGCCACGATCAAACCCAGACCGCAGACAAGCGCGCCCGGCACCATGATGTAGGCGACCAGGCCGAAATAAGGACCGCTGTGCCCGTAAAGGACATCCACGATCATCAAAAGCGCAAATACGAACAGCGCGCCCAGAGAAATAACGATTCCGAGCAGACTAAAACAGTTCCTTAACAATGATTTTTCAGAACTCATATTGGTTTTTGTTTCTTAGCAAATGACAAACTTGAGGTGAATACCGCCGCGCGTACTGTGCATGGAGCTCACCGCCTCAATAGAATAACTCTCACAGGCTCAAAAGTAAATCTAAAAAGCCAAGAATCGGTCAAAAACTTGAAAAGACACATTGTCTGAATCCGTCACAGGAAAAAACAAAAAAGACGAGCGGTTCACTCGTCTTTTTTGTAATAAATTTATATCAAATAACTTATCTATCTAATAAGTGTTATTTCTTCTCGGCCGGTTTCTGGCGGGTCAGCTTGTTGTGATTGCCTTCCATGTTCCAGTAAACGGTCTGGGGAATGCCCTGATCGTCAAAGTCATCGAAGTCAAAGCTGAAGGCCGTGCGCTCGGTCTCAAAATGGGTCGGGCTTTCGGCGGTCATCTTCCAGACCTTGCTGCGGTTATTCGGCCAGCTCATATAAAGGCTCTCGCCGTCACGGTAGATTTCCCAGGTCTGCGCGCCTTTGTAGATACCGGTCAAACTGTCCAGATATTTATTGGAGTATTTGAAGACCTTCTCTTTGCAGCCCATTTCACGCACCCAGACATTGCGGAACTTCACGGGATTGCCGTGATCCTGAAAAGCGATGGGTTGTTTATAGTCGTGCGCCTGATACGGATCGCGGCTCAGCCAGTTGGTCGGGCCGGTCAGTTCACGATCCCACTGCACCAGCACACCGTTGAAGAACAAGGTGATGCGAGCCGGAGAGGTCACATTGCCCTCTTTATCGAAACGGGGCGCGATATAGACGATGTCGTAAGTGTTCCACTCGCCCGGTTTGCGGATGGGGTTCACTTCCGGCGGATACTGGGCATAAATAGCTCCCGCGTAACCGTCAGCGTAAGTGCGGTTATTGTAGTTGTCCAGCACCTGTATTTCATAACGGCCGCCGCCCAGGAAGACACCGCTGTTGCCGCGGCCCTGGCTGGAACCGGAAATGTTTTCGGGCTCAGCCCATTCCACGTGCAGCTGGCAATCGCCAAAGCACTGCAAAGTACGGATCATGCCGGAACCGGGCACGCATTCCATCACGCCGTCTTTCACGACCCACTTGGTCGGAGCGCCGTCCATGGCGACCCAGTTATCCAGATTGGAGCCCTCGAAGAGGACGACCGCGTCGGCAGGAGCCTTGCCCGTTCTTTCGTTATTGCCCACAAAACCGGGGTCTATCTGTTCGGGCTGAGGACGTTCCCAGTCATGGATCCTGTAACGGGGATCAGGCTGACCGGCTTGAAGCTGATAGACGGAAGCCACGCAGGTCATGCCGACCAGCGCGGATACAATGTAATTCTTAGAAATGATATTCATACGATCTTTCTTTCCATGATACGGCCTTGAGAGCTGTAACATTATGGCAACGCAGATTCTACAAAAAGCGGAATAAAAACGCAACCTGTAATTGGAATCACGCCCCGTTTCAAAAAAATACTTGATGACTCCGGCGGGGTCGGTTAGGCTCTGTTCGGGGTGCATGGCTCCTAACCATGTTTGTGTAAAAAATTTATGACAGTTAAACCGGGCGGATCCGTCTGGTTTTTGTTTTGTGATCCCCGTATTTCGGTCAGTTTATGTTACTCGGTGCGGTCCTTTGCCTTATAACGGCTTTCATCCAATCGGTATCCTATATTTTTTCCAGGATCTATATCGCCAAGAACGGCAGCGCGTTCGGCTTGGCGGTCTATTCTCAGCTTTGGATCGGCATCTTTTCGGCTTTTCTTCTGCCATTCCTGCACAAGCGGTTTTCGTTGGGGCACGATTTTTATAGCGACTGGACGCTGTTCGGGATCATTTTCACTATCCTGCTGGGGCAGGTCGCTTTTTTCAAATGTTCGCGCGAGATCGAGGCTTCTCGGCTTTCGTCACTGACGGGATTGAAGCTGGTGATCCTGGTGGGGATGTGTTTTTTCTTTCAGGACACGACGTTTTCCGCGCTGAAACTGGCGGCTGTCTGCCTCTGTACGATAGCGGCGGTGGGGATGAATTTTTCCGGAACACGCATCAGTCTCAAGGGCGGCATCTGGATGTTCATCATGCTGGTATGTTTCTGCGAGTGTGATATTTTGATCAAGGAGATGATCAGCTCGGTCGAGGGAGAGAATATCCTGACCCGTTCACTGGGGGCGGTCGGCGTGGTTTATACGAGCTGCGCGGTAGTTACACTGCCGCTGCTTGCTTTTACCCATCGGTCCACAAGGCTGATGATGGACGCTCTGCCGTGCGGTCTATGTTATTTCGCGGCAATGATATTCCTGTTTGTGGGATTTTCGCTGGTGGATGTGGTGTTCGCCAATATCATCGTCTCTTCCAGAGGGATCATTTCCGTGCTGATCGGCGCGCTGGTTTCGCACTGGGGAATGCGGAAGGTGGAGCCGGCGGTAGGAGCCGGAGTCTGGAAAAGGCGGCTGGTCATGTCTGTGCTGATGGTGACGGCCATGGCGCTGTACAGTTTTTCTCATTAGACAAAATCCGCTTTTCGCAACAAGAGATTGCGGTCGTTATTCTTTTCTGTTATTGTGGGGCAGTGACTTTGCTTTAAGCATAAAAACACTTTTTTATCGAATGCCATGAAAAAACAGATTTTAAAAACGACTTTGATCCTTTTTCTGGCCGCGGCCGGTATGAATTTAACGGTCGGCGCGGCGGAAAGCACCACCAACGGCCTGACTCCTTATGAACAGCTGATCCAGACGAAAAAGACGCTTCGTTTCCATGAGGACGGCACGTTCAAGATCCTTGTTTTCTCGGATATCCACAGCGGCGGCGATCATCTGCCCGAAACGGTCATCACCAATATCCAGACACTGGTCGCGCGGGAAAATCCGGATCTTGTCTTTTTCGACGGCGACAATCACTGGGGACACAACATCACGGCGGAATCTCTCCGCTCCTGTCTGAAAGACATGGTCGGCTGCATCGAAAGCCGGAAGATCCCCTGGGCGCATGTCTTCGGGAACCATGACAGTGAGCAAAAGGATTCCATTTCCCGTCCGGAACTGCAGAAAGTTTATGAGAGCTTTGACTGGTGCGTTTCCAAGGCCGGGGATGAAAACGTCAGCGGTGTGGGGAATTATATCCTCCCCGTGCTGGAGCATAACAGTGACAAGATCGCTTTCAATATCTGGGCTCTGGATTCCGGCGACTATATCTCCGGCGAGCTGAAGAAGCAGATCATGCCCGTGAAATCAGTTTTCGAGGGCTATCATAACAGTTCCTACGCTCATCTGAAAACCGATCAGGTCCTCTGGTACTACCAGTCCTCTATCCTGATGGAAAAGGAAAACGGCAAGAAGATCCCCGGACTGATGGCTTTCCATATCCCCATCCACGAAGCCTATAACGCCTGGGTAAACCGGGACGGTCTCCCCCGCTGGACAGGCGAAAAGAATGAGGATATCTGCGCCGGGGAACTAAATTCCGGTCTCTTCACGGCGATCCTGGATCGCGGCGATATCAAGGCTATGGTATTCGGCCACGATCATGTGAACGACTTCATGCTCGACTACTGCGGGGTCAAGCTCTGCTACTGCTCAACGGTCAGTTCTCTGTGCTACTGGGACGAGGAAATGAGCGGCGCGCGTGTCTTTATCGCCCATGAGGACGGCTCGGAGATCGAGACCTATATGACCTATCTCCATGAGCGCAAACCCGACATCCCGCCGGAAACAGCGGTGATCTTCCAGAACAGCGTCATCCTGGATTTTGACAGCTACACACCGGAATTTGTTCTCACCGGCTTCAAAGACAACCTGACCGAGGAGGCTCACCCCAATGAGATCCTGGCCGGGATCAGCGCCGGCCGCGGACAGGACGGCGGCAAGGCTCTGTCCGTCACTCGCGAAAAATATTACGGACAAGCCGGATCCGATAACTTCGAGGTAAAAATGATCCTGGAAAAACCGGGCCGTCTCGGCACGAACAAGTATCTCAAGGTCTGGATGGATCTGACCGGCGATACGGCTCCGATAGACTTCCGCAAGGCTAACTTCGGTCTGATCGTCAACAACCGTCTTTCGCGCGCCTACTGCACAGACGTGCTGGATGAACCCAGCGAATTTTTCTACAAGGCGGACGGCTCGGACGAGTGGGTCCAAATGAGCCACGGCGATGACGGCTGTTTCGGCACGGCGCAGGGTTCCTCTGTCAAAGGTCTCAAAGGATGGTTCGCCTTCCCGGTACAGAATATGCCCCAGTACGGCAGCAAGGCACGGCTGACAGAAAACTCCGTCATCACCGGCGTGTACTTCTTCGGCTGTCTGAGCGATGCCTCCATGGCCGGCCAGCACATCTACCTGGACAACATCTCCCTGGTGGAAGATTACAAGAAGTAATTTACAACAGGATGTTTTGTAGAGACGCGCAACTTGCGCGTCTTTATATTTTTTCATCCTGCAAATCTTGTTGATTCTGTCAAAATAACAATTTGATAACGGGGAACAACTGATGTAAAATCAACTCGTTGAGGATGAAAGCTCGGTGCTGAAGTCTTTTATTTTCATCACACTTCCTGACCTATGGATGTCGTTTTGACACTTTCAAAAATGAAAGGGAAAAATGAATAACTATAGGAAAGGTGGTGACAAAAAAAGAATGATCACAAATGATTATAACACCCTCATAGCGATCATCCTGATTATCAGTATCATACTGATAATTAGACGGTATTATTAGTCCGTCCAACAGCGTGCAAGGTGACAGCCTTGCACGCTCTTAATTTACCTCATACCCGTTCCCATTGCAAATAAAATATTTGTAAACTCAACATTTGGTTCTGTCCTCCCGTTCCGGGGTTTTAATCAGAATCCCGGAGGGATCATATAATGACAAAGACGCGCGGGTCGCGCGTCTCTA
>JAFZAR010000328.1 GCA_017557085.1 Verrucomicrobiota bacterium
CAAAGAAAACCAGGTGACGCCGCTGCATTATCATCGCTCTAAGACAGAGGATATTATCAACCGCGGAGGAGGCCGTCTGGTGTTCGAGCTGTATAACAGCGATCCCAATGACGGTCTGCTCCAGACTCCTGTAACGGTTTGGAGCGACGGGGTGAAGATGACGGTGCCGGCGGGCAAGCCGTTTTCTTTGCCATCGGGAGCCAGTTTGACGCTGCCGGTGGGTGTGTATCACTCTTTTTACGGTGAAAAAGGTTCCGGTCAGGTGATGATCGGCGAGGTTTCCGCCGTGAATGACGATCATACGGATAATGTCTTCTACGAGAAGCTGCCGCGGTATCCGGAAATCCAAGAGGATGAAGAACCTTATCGCCTTTTGGTGACGGATTACGCCAAGTTCCTCCGGTAACCCGGTTCGCGTCCGGCAAAAAAAGCCTTGCTGGTTGGAGCCGGATGCAAGAAAATAAAGCCGTATGGAGCAGTTAGATCAACTCAGAGAAATGTTCAGAATGCAGCGTGCCCTCAATCAGCGGATCGGGGTCAATACCGATGCCATGGATGAGAAGGAGAAGACGCAGTGGATCCTGAATTATTGCAGAGCCATGACCCAGGAGATTTCGGAACTGACGGACAGTGTTCCCTGGAAATGGTGGGCCAAATATCAGAAGTTCGATGAACAGAATGCCCGTGTGGAAGTGGTGGATATATTCCATTTTCTGATCAGTGCCGCGCAGGTGCTGGGCATGAGCGCGGATGATGTCTTCCAGGCGTACCTGAAGAAGAACGCGGTCAATTTCCAGCGTCAGGAAAGCGGCTACACGGTCAAAGACGAGAACGACTCGAAACATATTTAGTTTGTAATCTTATCCTGAAGGCGGCGAGTGCTCCGTCTTCAGAGATCAAATCCAATGCCTGTTTTCAGTTACCAAGCCCGTGAAGCCGGGACAGGACGGAAAGTTCAGGGGACCATTGACGCCTCCAGCGAGCAGACGGCGGCGGTGGCCTTGCGTGGACGCAATCTCTTTGTCCTCAGCATCCAGGAAAAAATGGGCATTTCCGCGGGAGCCGGTTCTCACCGCGGAGTGCGGCTGATGGATCTGGCGGCTTTCACGCGTCAGCTCTCCAGTATGCTGGACGCGGGACTGACCATTACACAGGCATTGCAGACGCTGGCGGATCAGACGGGCAGTCAGGCTCTGGGTAAAATCATCCGGGATCTGATCCAGCAGATAGATTCCGGTGAGAGCTTATCCAGCGCGCTCCAGCGGCACTCGAATGTGTTTGACCGGCTTTATATCAATATGGTCAACGCGGGCGAGCGCGGCGGCATCCTGCCAGAGATCCTTGCTCGTCTGGCGACTCATTCCGAACGGACTTACAAGATCCAGTCCAAAGTCCGCTCCTCGCTGATGTACCCCTCGGTGGTAACGGTGGTGGCGATCGCGGTGACCTGTTTCCTGATGGTGCAGGTCGTGCCCACTTTCAGCCAGATTTTCAAAGAGCAGGGAGCCAGTCTGCCGGCTTTCACCCAGCTGGTGATTTCGATCGCGGACACGCTCAAGGCGAATCTGCTTTGGATATCGCTGTCTGTGGTCGGCGCAGCGGCCTGTGTTTTATACTTCATACGCACACCCTTTGGTCATGCCTGGTGGGATGAACAGAAATTGAAGCTCCCCATCGTGGGACCGATCTTCCACAAGCTGGCTCTGACCCGGTTCGCGCGGACAACTGCTTCGCTGCTGCACTCCGGAGTGCCTATCCTGGAGACCTTGAACGTGGTCGCCATTTCCGTGGGCAATCTCAAGATGGAAGCGGCGCTCAAGGAGATCGCGGTCAAGATCGAGCAGGGCGACACTCTGTCGGGCGCTTTATCGCAATATCCTATTTTCCCGCGGATCGTCCTGAGAATGGTGATGGCCGGTGAGCAGGGCGGCGCGGTGGATGCCATGCTGGAGAAGATCTCCGACTACATGGATGACGAGCTGGAGCATACGCTCTCCGGCTTGACAGCGCTGATCGAACCGCTCCTGATCATCTTCCTGGGAGTGATGATCGGCGGCATGGTTCTGGCCATGTTCCTTCCGGTATTTGAACTCGTCAATCAGGTGCGCTGATTCACGGTACCCGGAAGTTTTATCTGCCCTTTGTACGGTAGTATACGCTGCCTTCTTTGGTGAGAGGAATGGTGTAGAAATAGTCTTTTAACCCCGGAACGGTTTGCCAGTTTTTCAGGTCGGGACTGCTTTGCAGAACACCGCCGCTGTAGCGGATGGTCAG
>JAFZAR010000329.1 GCA_017557085.1 Verrucomicrobiota bacterium
AACTCTCCCCCGTTTGCCTCTTCTCCATGGAGTGAGAAACTTCTGTCTTTTGCTGAGGATCAGAACATCCCGCCAGCAATAAACAGCCCAGTGCGAATAAAACACACTGTCTGAGCGTTCTCAATTCCTTTCCTCTCAAAACTAAATACCTTATCTGGAACGCAGCGCCGCCAGCAGCCGTCCCATCTCGATAGCGGTATTGGCCAGCTCGATCCCTCGATTGTGTGCCGGATCCATACAACGTTTATCCGCCTGCTGTTTATTCTCGAAGAGATAAACTCCGTTGATCACAGGCACGTCATACTGCATCTGCGTCTGAGCTAGAGCCATGCAAACGGATTCCGTGATATGTTGGGCATGAGTCGTTTCACCGCGCAGAACGACTCCCAGACAAATCAAAGCGTTGAAGCGTTCGTTAGTCTTACGCAACAGATGTCCTACAACAACAGGGATTTCATAGGCTCCCGGCACACGAAACACTTCCGTTTCCGCGGCACCGTTTTTTTTCAGAACATCCAAAGCGGCCTCAGCCATGGAATCCACATAAGCCGCGTTGAACTTGGAGGCAATGATCCCAAATCTCATTCCCTTCGCGTCCAATTCTTTGATATTGACCTCTTCCAACATAAGATACTGATCCTTTCTCTTCTTTATTCGATCACAACAGATGTCCCATCTTCTCACGCTTCACCCGCAGATAGCGCGCGTTTTCCGGCAGAGGCGGTATTTTCAGAGGCACCTGCTCGTCTATGGTGATCCCATATCCCTGCAATCCGATGATCTTCTTCGGGTTATTCGTCAGCAGACGCATCCGTTTCACTCCCAGATCGGCCAGGATCTGCGCTCCCACACCATATTCCCTCAAGTCCGGCGGGAATCCCAGCTTCACATTGGCCTCGACCGTATCCAGTCCCTCTTCCTGAAGTTTATAAGCCTTGATCTTGGCGGCAAGACCAATCCCGCGTCCCTCCTGACGCATATACAGGATAACCCCTGTTCCTTCATCAGAAATACGCCTCATCGCCTCATGCAGCTGAGGACCGCAGTCACAGCGGTGTGAACCAAATACATCCCCCGTCAGACATTCGCTGTGGACTCGCACCAGCACGCTTTCCTTTGAGGCAAGATCGCCTTTGACCAGCGCCAAATGCTCCGCACCGTCCACCAGGCTTTTGTAAAGTGTCAGGGTAAAATCTCCATATTCCGTCGGCAGCGCGACAGTCACTCCTTTTTGAATCAGTTTTTCCCGGTGTCTGCGGTACTCGATCAAATCGGCCACAGTCCCGATCTTCAACTGATGCTTCTCGGCGAATTCCAGCAGCTGAGGCAGACGCGCCATCGTCCCGTCATCATTGATAATCTCACAGATCACACCAATCGGCTTCAATCCGGCCAGACGTGTCAGATCCACTGTCGTCTCGGTGTGTCCCGCTCTCTGCAAAACTCCGCCCGGCTTCGCTCTCAGCGGCAGGATATGCCCCGGCTGCACCAGATCGCTGGGTTTGGAATCGTCACTGGACAAGACAGCTATCGTATGGGCCCGATCCGCAGCACTGATCCCTGTGGTGACACCTTCCGCCGCGTCCACTGTGACCTGAAAATCCGTTCGGAAGGAATCCTGATTGCGTTCCACCATGGGAAAGATGCCCAGCGCGGTCAGTCGTTCCTCTGTGCAGGGAACACAAATCAGTCCCCGGCAAAAACGAGCCATAAAATTGATGACATCCGGAGTGGCATACTCCCCCGCGACGATCAGATCGCCTTCGTTTTCGCGATCTTCGTCATCTACAACGATCACCGGGCGGCCTCGACGAATATCGTCGATCACGCTCTCTATGTTGTCCACCTTTGTCTTGTTGCCCATAGACGGTTTCCTTTATACCACAAACGGGCATCCAAGACAATCTTTGAG
>JAFZAR010000330.1 GCA_017557085.1 Verrucomicrobiota bacterium
CAGCGCCACGCGGAAACCGGTACCGGGCCAGAATGAGTCCGGTTCACTAATATCCCGGCTTGCTGAACGGCAGTAGCGCGCATCCTCGTTCCAGCCACCGCCGCGCACAATGCGGTACGTACCAGTTTCTGGTCCCGTGGGATCGGTCGCGTCGCCCGCCGGATAATCTTTGGCCCAATCCTGACACCATTCCTCCACACTCCCGTGCATGTTATAAAGTCCCCAGGCATTCGGCAGTTTCTGCCCTACCGAATGTGTTTTGTCGCCACTGTTGTATTTATACCAACCCACTTCATCCATTTCAGGGCATTCATTTTTATTTGACAGATTTTTTCCACTGTTCAGGGCTGTGGTCGTCCCGGCACGACAGGCATATTCCCATTGCGCTTCAGTCGGCAGAGTATATTCATACCCTTCCGGCAGTCGGCCCGCCGCTTTCTCGATCTCGGTCAGTTTCACGCAAAACGCCCTTGCCTCGTACCAGGACACATCTTCCACCGGCAGATCGGCTCCAATGAATTCAGAAGGATTGCTGCCCGTCACGGCTTCATACTGTGCCTGGGTGACTTCATACTTACCCAGCCAATAGCCCTGGGTCAGAGTCACTTCGTGCTGTGTTTCATTACTGTTTCTGCCCAGTTCATCTTTAGGACTGCCCATTATGAACGTGCCCGGTTCGATCCAAATCATGGTCAATTCCACGCTGTTCGACAAAGGAATAGTGATATTCAGATCGACCGGAGCCAGCGCCACTCGGAAGCCTTTACCGATGAAGCCGGCGTTCATGGCGGTTCCGTGTGCCCCAGAACGGCAGTCGTCCGCGAAGCTGGAATAGTCACCGCCACACACGACGTGCCACCCTTTCCAAAACGGATCCTTATCCTCGTCTAAACAGAATTCCTCCACATTCCCGTGCATATCATAGAGTCCCCACGCATTCGGCAATTTCTGTCCCACCGGATGTGTCGTGTCATTGCTGTTGCAATAATACCAGCCCACTTCATCCATTTCGGGACATTCCCATTCACCTGACAGATTCTTTCCGCTGTTCAGGGCAGTCGTTGTCCCGGCACGACAGGCGTATTCCCACTGCTCTTCGGTCGGCAAAGTATATCCATACCCTCTCGGCAGACGACCCGCCGCTCTCTCGATGGCTGTCAATTTCTCACAGAATTCCATCGCTTCCAACCAGGACACATCGTCCACCGGTAGATCAGCTCCTTTGTGCCGCCAGGAAGGATTCGTTCCCATAATGGCTTCATACTGTGTCTGAGTGACTTCATACTTACCCATCCAGTAGCCCTGGGTCAGGGTCACTTCATGCTGAACTTCCTTATCATCCCTGCCCAGCTCGTCTTCGGGGCTGCCCATGATAAAGGTGCCGGGTTCGATCCAGATCATATCTAAGTTCACATCCTCCGCCAGCGGGATCGTCTTGTTACTATGATCCGATTGAATGATTTTTTGGATAATGGCATAAATCACAAAGTAATTGCCGATACCATTAGCGGTCTGGAACGGAACAGTGATAGACGTGGTGATCAAATTATAGGTTCCAACATCGGAACCCGCTGTTGTCACCGCGCCTGCTGTCAGATAGTCACCGTCCACCAATCCCTTGGTTGTCGCCTTAGTATAATCGGAAACTAACGGTGTCCCGTCATACACCTTGGTGTCATTGATTGTGATAATCAGCCCCGCAGCTTGGATCTTCTGGTTGATGACATAAGTCACAATGTAGTTAGCGATACCTTTAGCGGTGTCAAACGGAGTCGTGATCTCGGAGGTACCATCAATATAGCTGTAGCTGTCCTTATCGGCACTCTTCGTTGTCACGACACCAGAGGTCAGTTTGTCACCCGACAGCAAACCCTCTACTGTCGCCACGGTGTAATCGGAAACCAGCGGTGTTCCGTCAAATACTTTGGTGGCATCGATCGTGATGGTCAAGGGTTGTGGTTCGATAGGTTTCTGCGCCAGCGCCACGCGGAAGCCGTTGATGCGGTAGCGACTGTTAGAGATGCCGCTGCTCCGCCACGCCGACCGGCAACCGGACGCGCGGCTGCCCCTGCCACCGCCGCGCAGCACACGCAAATCACCTG
>JAFZAR010000331.1 GCA_017557085.1 Verrucomicrobiota bacterium
GAAGAGCGTCCTTCCCAGTCGCGGTCTTTGGGCAGATTGATGTGGATATTATGTGGTGTAAGCGAAGCGGTTCCTTTGCCGCGGTTGCGGAGACCGGCCTGATAAAAAATCTCCGGCATTGGCTGACTGGGTGTCTGACAGATCACCGTTCCATTGACCAGCGCTTCACTCAATCCCTGTTCACCCCAGATTTTCGTTTTCAGGTAATTGTATTCTAGCGGATCCATGATGATGCGGAGCATCGGCTGATCGCCGGCGTATTCTTCTTCATCCACCTGATATAGCAGCCACGGGGTTCGACTCTCTGCTTCTTCTACGTTGGGGTAAACACGTGTCAAACCGCTTTCCGTTGTTGCGGTCAGATAGAACTCTACGATCGTTCCGACTGACTGTTCGGGGAGCTTTGCGCTGAAATATCCATCGTATGCCAGCATGTCACCGTTTCCTTGAAAATCTCCATTGTCCAGCATTTCAGTTTCAAGAAACTCATTCATCTCTGTTGTTTTCCAGTGCGTGAAAACTTGAAAAGCCTCCTCGCCGGATGTATGTACCTGCACACTGATGGTAACGGCTTCTGTGGATCGCGGCAGAGCAGGTGAGTGAGTGACATTACTCAGCAGGGGAGCCTGTTTCGGGATGCTGTCATGCCAGCTGTTCACAGCACCGGGAGTGCCGCCGTCCGTTTGGCTGGAGTTCCAATTCTGTCCGATAGAAATCGGCAGGGCTGGATTCACCAGTTCCACTGATTTGCCCGCGCCTTGATGTTCCGCGTACCAATCCCAACCCCAGCAACCGTAAGACTGCTCCTGGATCAGCCGCCTTTGCGCCCAATCTCCTTCGGGTGCGTAATGGACTTCTGTTTCTGTCTTGCCGTTGGCCTTAGTCAGCCGGATATTTTCGCCACGGTTCGAGAGCTTGCCTTCCCAGTTGCCGATGACATTGGTCACGTTCGGATAAACCATCGAGAAAGCCTCCACATCAGCGGCGATTACCAGGTATCCATCCGCCTCGATCATTGTTCCCTCTGCAAATGTATAAGAGATTCCCTTGGTGAATGCCCATCCCGAAAGATCTATTGCGCTGCCGGTGGTGTTGTACAGTTCGATCCACTGTTCCCGGATATTCTCGCTTTGGGGATGATACATGATCTCATTGATGACGATATCTCCTGCGGAAACAGTCAAAACTGTTCCGATCAAAAGAGCGAGTTCAGCAAAAATTTTTTTCATGGATTATGTTTCTAATAGGGATTGTTCATTCGGAGACGGTAAAAGATGTTATCATCTTTGCGTTCAATACACAGACGGTTTTTCCGGTATAAGCTGGGAACATCCTCCCAATGGAGGAGATCGCTAGAAACCTCTGCACTGCATGAGGTCGGCCCCACGATCTCAAAATAAATTCGTTCGTCATCCATCTGGATGCTTTCAAAACGAATATACGGCAGACCATTAGCAGACCACCATCCGGGAGTGCCACCCTTTTCGGAAGAGACACGCCAGTTCTCAACCTGACTGACAGCTTCCGCCTGCGGATTCAGTATCTCCAGAGTATAACCACCGCGATCTGTCAGCGGATGCCATTTATTGGAATAGCTTACACTGCATAAAGTCTCACCCAGCCTATTAACCAGGCAGATCGTTTCGCCTTTACGGGCCAAATTCGATGAAAAAGGTCCCAGCACACAAAGCCCGTTCGTATTGTAGCGTGTCGCGAAAAGATCCGGATTTTTGGCGATCACCACGCTCTTTTTGGGTTCCAGTCGCAGCGCGGGAAAAGTATAACTGATGCCTTCCGAGATTTGATAGTCTTTCATTTCCACAGGCCATTCACCCAGATTGGTCACTTCCAGCCAGGCATATTCATCCCGATCATCGCTGTTCTCCCCATCATAAATTTCCGGTGAATACATGATTTCGGTGATGGCTAACTGTGTCGGCTGAGTTCCAACTTTAATTTCCACAGGTCCGCTCCAGTGGCTTACCAGAGGCGGCGCGTTCGTTTCGCCGTGGAGTGGATTATGCTTTGCATTGTAAGCTCGGAAAGTAAGGATCGTCCCGTTTGTGACCAGAAGTCCGCCCGGAAAGAGACGTGCCATTTGAGAAATACCTCCGCCCGGCAGTCGTGGGTCTGTTGTGCCGTTGCAGTAATAAAGCTGGCTGTTTCCCTGGTTTCTGGACTGCAGAAGATAGTTTCCGGTTTGTTCTACTTTAGTGCAGACGATCTCAGGCGGTTTGACAAATTGTGAATCAATGAAATCAAGCCTGTTTTTGATCCAAGTCAGTTTTACGGCGCGGATCACGCTGTAGTCGTTGAATCGTCCTGCCACTGCGGATGTCCAGCGGTCTCTGTCTCGTTTTTCAGCGTTCTGAAGGCGGTTGCAAAAATAGTTGAACGCGGCTGTAATTTGCTTCAGACTCAGCGTGCTTTGGCGCAGTTCCTGCCAGCGGTCGATGTACTGCTGGAAAAAGTCAATATCCCGGAATAAATAGTACCACCAGCCGTAGTTGAAATAATCCGTTCTCCTTGGATGATTCCAGACAGTGGGATCACCGTCATGCCCATCTCCCGAACCCAGAGAGCGGTCAAAATCCCAGATAGGTCCGAAAACGATTTTTCCGTTTTGGACTATAGTAAAAAACGTACTCAGCCGCAGCGCATCGATATTGAACGCGAAAGCATTCAGCAGATTATGATCAATGGCCGCTTCCACATCCAGATAGTCGCTGTAATGCTTGTCCGACTGCTCACCGGTCAGCACGGAATAAAATTCATTCAGATAGTCTCTGACATAATCCACCTGAGCCTTTCTGGATGTCCTTTTTATATCATCACCATCGGGATATACCCAGGTGAAAGTGGAGCCTCCAGCAGTGATCCTTGTTCCCTCAAGGTCTATCCGATCCAGTTTGAGCAGATAACTTCCCGTGATGCTGGGTTCTTCCGTTTCTCCATTTACGGCCTTGGGATAATTGACTCGGTTTTCTCCCATTTTGATTTTTTCCATGGGAATGTATATCCCGAAGTAATCCTCCGGCTGGATCTGCTGATGTTCCAGATTCAGATACAACTCGCAGTCGCGCGTCCGCGGGGCATAGCGTCCTATTTGGTTACTCAGGTTGTACATCAGCTGATTAC
>JAFZAR010000332.1 GCA_017557085.1 Verrucomicrobiota bacterium
CAAAAGGAATGTCGGTCAGTCTAAGTGATTACACGTTAGGGATCGGCCAGGGAGCATTCATGGATGAGGCACTCAAAAACAATCCTGATATCCAAGGCGGCAATCTCCGCAGTGAATCAAAAGATATCACAGCCTCGTCAACTCTGCACTGGGAACTGAAAGAAAAACCACTCTGTGTGATCGCCTACCCAATTAACGATGGCAAACTAGATTCCTTTCGATCCCTTGATCTCACAGAAAAGATTTCCAACACAGTTTTGGATTGGATTCCTGAAAAAACGGATCCTCAAACCAACTGGAAAGTGATCGCTGTCTGGGGACAAAGAGTTCCCAATACTATCGACCCCATGAATCCTGCGACCGGCCCAGAAATCATCAAGGCGTTTTTTCAAAAATTTGAGGATCATCTGCCGGGTGAATGCGGAAAAGGTTTGAACTTTTTCTTCTCGGACGAGCTGGATTTCCGCATTCGTGGCAATTTGTGGAACAAGTATTTTGCGCATGAGTTCAAACAACGCAAGGGCTATGATATCATTCCCAAACTGCCGGCACTGTTTGAGGATATCGGTTCAGAAACTGTTAAGATCAGACTAGACTACCGTGATGTGATGGTCGCTCTCAGTGAAGAAGGTTATTTTAAACCCGTTTACGAATGGCACACGAGCCGCGGTATGCTCTATGGATGCGATCATGGCGGTCGTGGCAAAGATCTGACAGAATTTGGTGATTATTTCCGCACTCAGCGCTGGATGAGCGGTCCCGGATGTGATCAGCCTTATCTGCAGGAAGATCTTATCAAAAATAAGGTCGCTGCTTCTATTTCTCATCTTTATTTGCGCCCGCGCGTCTGGCTGGAAGGTTTTCACAGCAGCGGCTGGGGAACCAGTTCGGCGGATATCACCAAGGCAACTCTTGTCAATTTCATTCAAGGTCATAATCTGCTCTCGCTTCACGGTCTTTATTATTCCACACACGGCGGCTATTGGGAATGGGCACCACCTTGCAACCATTTCCGGATGCCCTACTGGCAGCATATCACGCCTTTTATGCAATGTCTTCAAAGGATGGGCTACCTACTTAGCCAAGGTGTTCATCGTTGTGATGCGGCTATTCTCTACCCGGTCGCCGCATTGGAAGCAGGCATGGATGGTGACGGAGCCAGAAACGCTGCATTCGATGCTGGCTCCAAGCTCTACAGAAACGGTTATGACTTTGATTTCATTGATTTTGAATCACTGGAACGGGCTGAAATCCATGACGGTAAAATCAATGTCTCCGGTGAAAGTTATTCCATCCTAGTGATCCCATCCATGAAAGCAGTACGATTCTCCACACTGCAAAAAGCAAAAGAACTGTCTGAAAACGGTGGTATCGTTGCCTTCACAGGCTCACTGCCCGAAGCCAGCGACCGTGTCGGCAGCAATGACCCGGAAATCACCAGAATACTGACAGGGATCTTAAATAACATTTCCGAGAACGCGCTTGCCAAAGAAGTTAGCATTCACACCAATTCTGTTCAGGGCATCGGTATCCATGCTGTCAATGCAGACCATCTGGCCAATACTCTCCACAATTATCTGCAAACCGATATTACTTCCGTAAAATCTCCTAAGTTGGATGATTTACTCAGTTATGCCCACCGCACGATCGGACAGCGTGATTTCTATTTTATCTATGGTGCGCAACAAGGTGATGAATATCTGTTCCGAACCAGTGGTCATGTGGAATTATGGGATCCCTGGACAGGTAAAACTTATGTTTGCCGTGATGTGACTCCAGACAAACAAGGAACGAGGATCAAGATGCCTCTCTCTGTTACTCAGGCACAGATACTCGTCTTTTCCAAGAGTGCGACTACTGCAAATGAGAAACTACCGCTAAACGGACCAAATTCAGAACTGCCGCTGGAAGGTGATTGGGAGATCACTCTCAAACCCACGCTGGACAACCGCTGGGGCGACTTCCACTGGCCTCCGTATGACCCGAAAACAGGCTCCACTTTAATGGGACCGGAAGCCCGTTTCTTCCGTTATAAATTGACATCTACCCCACTCAACGAGAATTGGACTGCACCAGATTTTGATGACAGTCAATGGAGCCATGAACGCTATGGATACGGCCCTCAATTCTGGAAACTCGGTCCGCTCACCGAGCATGAAGCCACAACAGAACTGGACGCTAAAATACTGCGTTCAGCCGAACCCGATCCCGAACGTGGTTTCTTTGCCAAGGGGCGCACTTTCTACTGGCAGCCTTATGACTTCTCCTGGAAGAGCGGTCTGCGGGATGATCATGGCCGTCAAGGCTGGCACGGGCTCAAAGAGCAGGTACATGACAATATTATCGCTTTGGGGAAAAAGAAACAGATCAACTATAACCGTGATACCGCTCGCGAAAAAGAAGAAGACGGCAGTGTCTATTATCTGCGTTCCACAGTTCTGACTGCTCAAGACGGCGAGGCTTGGATGCGAATTGGAGACTATGCTCCCGCTTTCATCTGGATCAACGGGCTGCCCATCGCCAAAGACGCTCAAAAAGTTTTTCTCAAGCAGGGACACAATACCGTTCTGCTGAAATATACCGGACCGGGCAAAGGCTATGTCGTTTTTGAATCTGTCCGGGAAGGTCAAACTGCACCCTCCGGAATTCCTACCTCTGAGGCTAGAATTCTGGATCCCTCCGTTCCCGCGCCAATGGAAACACTCTGGTACAATCAGCCCGACCTGCTTCCTTTCGACTGTATGGAACAACAGGCTTACGGATACTATCGCTTTACCGCTCCTGCCGGATTAACCGGTTTTACGCTACAGTCTGTCGGCACTCCACGCGTTTGGGTAAATGGCAAAACAGTTGATATGAAAAATCTGGGAGCTTCTGAAACGATGCGCGATGCAAACTGCTTCCGTATCAGTCTTCCATCAACATTGACTGAAGAAGCTTGTGTGGCAATTGCCATTGAACACCAGCCAGGCATCTATGGCGGGAATGCCATTCCGTATCCTATCCGTCTGGAATGCGGCACCGGCAAAACACAATTGGGTGACTGGAGCCAGCAGGAAGTGCTGCGTACCTACTCCGGCGGCGCGTACTATCAGAAAACCTTTGAACTCACACGCGAGCAGGCTGATTCCGATCAAGTTTTCCTTGATCTGGGAAAAGTTTCCTGTAGTGCTGAAGTCTGGTGCAATGATAAATCGCTTGGTGTATGTGTTGCGCCTCCTTATCAGTTCAATCTGACAGGAACTCTGCGCGAAGGAAATAATACATTAAAAGTGCTTGTGTATAACACTGCGGCCAATCACTGGTCATCCATACCCAGCAATTACCAAGGGAAACTGGACTCTGGTCTCCAGGGGCCTGTAAAACTACAGTTCACCAACCAAGCTGATTAAATCAGAGAACGCGGCGAAATTTTTTCTCAAGATCTCTCTGGCTGATCTCGATGATGGTAGGGCGTCCATGTGGACATGTGTACGGCATTCTGCAATGGCGCAGATCATCCATCAGATGATCTATCTCCTCCCGGTTGACGATGTCGTTGGCCTTTACCGCCAAACGGCAGGAATGGGAAGCAATGAGTTCCTCGGCCATGTCCGCTTGAGTCAGTTCACGTCCAGCAGCGCGCAAATCATCCAGAAGATCCAAGATAAATTTCTTGGCAGAAATGCCCTTGATAAAACTCGGTAGTGAATCAATCAAGAAAGTTCTCTCTCCAAATTCATGCAAACCGATCCCCAAACGATGAAAAACAGGCAGTTTTTCTCGAATCAGTGAAGCATCCCGCATTCCAAGTTCCACCGTTTCAGATAAGAGAAGCTGCTGGGATTCCGCTTTGCCCTGCTCTGCCTGAGACATTAGTCGCTCAAAAAGGACGCGCTCGTGCGCAGCATGCTGATCAACCAAGACCAAACCTCTGTCCGACTCAAAAAGGAGATAAAGTTTATTCAAAACACCTAAAAAACGCAACGGTACTGTAAGCAGCGGCGCGTTCGTGAGTGGCACTGGTTCAGGTCGTATTTCCGCACATTCCACTTCCGGTGCTTGAGAAGACACATGATATTGTCCAGGATAAACTGTTTTTCTATCCGTCTGAATCGGATCATTTTTAGCTCTGACAGGAGAAAATGGAAGCGGTTGAGTATAAGGTCTGTATTCAAACACCTTCGGAGCATTTGTCTCCACCGGTTTCATTTCTGGCTTTGACGGCAGATCAAGCGGGGGTTGTACTGTATTCTGCTCCGGTTTGCTCTCATCCAGAAGCTCTTTCCGTTCGTTGCACTTGAAAGGATCTGAATAATCCTCCAAAGCTGTTCGGAGGATCCTCGAAACGATTCGGCGAATAGCAGCTTCTTTGTGGAATTTAACTTCCCTTTTAGCCGGATGGATATTGACATCGACTTCAGAAGGATCAAGCACCAAAAACAAACAACAGACAGGATACCGGCCTTTCATCAAAGCGTTCTGATACGCATCCAGCAAAGCATAATTCAATCCTTTGTTATCCACCGGCCGCATATTGACAAACAAATGCTGACGATCACGAGATGAACGGGATACACCCGGAGCACCGATCAGTCCCCAAAGTTTCAGCGGAACCATCTGCGCCGGCAGTCCGGCTGAAATATCCTCATCGGGTGTGGAATCGTATTGGATAGAATTATTCACCTCTATCAAGTCATCCCCTGTTCCATAAAGCAGACGCATCCGTTCCTTCAGCAGTTTCATACGCATAGATTCTAACTCATCCGCTTTACCAGCTGGGAATTGAAAGATCGTTTTACCGTCCTGGATATACGTCAGCGCCAAGCCCGGATAAGCCATAGCCACTAAAGTGATATAATGCTGGATATGTCCTCGCTCGGTCTCTTCACTTTTCAGAAATTTTCGGCGAGCCGGCAGATTGAAAAACAAATTGCGGACTTCGATTGTTGTCCCGGCAGGAGCCCCGGCGGCTTTTACGGAAAGGATCTTTCCTCCGCTGATACTGATCTCACATCCTTCCAAGACATCATCACCACGCTCACGGGTAAGGATCGTCATGCGCGAGACACTGGCAATACTGGGAATCGCTTCTCCACGGAATCCCATCGTGCTGATTTTGGCAAGATCCTCTGTCTTTTGGATCTTACTGGTGGCGTGACGCTCCAAGGACATTAGAGCGTCACCCTCACTCATGCCAATACCATCATCGCTCACCCGAATCAGAGTACGACCTCCACCGGTGATTTCCACCGTGATACGGGTGGATTGAGCGTCGATCGCGTTTTCAACCAACTCTTTCACTACGCTGACAGGCCGTTCTATCACCTCGCCGGCGGCGATTTGATTCGCGACTTGTTCAGAGAGTAGCTTTACCCTGTTCATAGTAAAAGAGTCCTATGGATCCGTTCCTTATTCAATACCGCACATCTTGAACCGCATATCCACATTACGGAAATGGAAGTCCAAGTTGCAGATCTTTTCCAATTCTTCTTTGCTGATATATTGAGCGACCTCTGGATCCTTCAGCAGTTCCGCTTTGAAATCGGCATCGTCCCGGCCTTCATGCTTCACATCCCAGGTTTTCATTGCGTTGCGCTGCACTAGTTCATACGCCTTTTCACGAGTCAGCCCTTTACGCACCAGCGCCAGCAGAACAGTTTGAGAATTCCACATTCCCAAAGAAATCCCCAGGTTCTTCTTCATGTTCTCAGGATAGACCAACAGTCCTTTTGTCAACTTTGCCAACAGAGTTAACATATAATCCAGCAAGGTACAACTGTCCGGGAAAATGACACGCTCCACCGAACTGTGACTGATATCCCGTTCATGCCAAAGTGCCACATTTTCAAAGCTGGCCATCATATTGGTGCGAAGCAAACGAGCCAAACCGGCCAGACGCTCACTGGTGATGGGGTTACGCTTATGAGGCATAGCAGAGCTGCCCTTCTGGCCTTTTGAAAAATATTCTTCAGCTTCAAGAACTTCTGTGCGCTGAAGATGACGAAATTCCACAGCCCAGCGCTCAATACTGGCCCCCACCAGAGCCAGCGCAGTTTGATACTCCGCATGAATATCACGCTGAATGACCTGTGTCGCGATCGGAGTTACCTGCAATCCCAGTTTCTCACACACAAACTGCTCCACGCTAGGATCTAAATGTGCATTCGTTCCCACAGCACCGGAGAGCTTGCCAACAGCGGCCACCTGACGCGCGTTTTTCAAGCGGCGCAATCCGCGGCGAAATTCATCATACATGAGAGCCATTTTCAAACCAAAAGTAATAGGCTCCGCATGAATACCATGACTGCGGCCGATCATCGGGGTATATTTGAATTCTTTAGCTTTCGCCCCAATCACCTCCAGCAGATCTTCCATATCCTTGATAAGGATATCAGCTGCCTGCACCATCTGCACCGCGAACGCGGTATCTCCCACATCAGAACTGGTCAGACCAAAATGGAACCAGCGGCTGGCAGGAGCTCCGATATTCTCGGAAACAGCCGTTGTAAAAGCAATAACATCGTGATTCAGAGTCTTTTCCAGCTCATGACAACGCTCTACCGTAAAGGCGGCGTTGTTCTTCATTTGCGCAAAGTCAGCTTCAGGGATCAGCCCTGCTTTGCAAAGTGCCTCCGACGCAAGTAATTCTATCTTTAACCAAATCTTGAGCTTGTTTTCCTCAGTCCAGATTTCGCGCATCGCTGCGCGAGAATAGCGCATAATCATGCGCAGAATATACCGCAAACAGTAATGAAACAAAAGAGAATTCAGTTCCTCGCGCAGCTCGTTTTTTGGAACAGTCTAATAGACGACCCCGGACATGGAACGATATAACTCAAAAGGCTCTTCTGCTTTTTCTTTCAGCAATGGACCAACGACACGGATTCCCCTTTGTTCCAATGCATTCTGCCAATCCGTGACCTTATCTCCTTCATCGAATCCAACTCTGCGGGCAGAACTCCCCTCAGCTCCGTAAATCAGCTTTTCCACTCCGCTCCAGGGAGTTGCACCGAAACACATCGAGCATGGTTCGCAGCTGGTCGCCAGCAGACAGCCTTTCAGGTCATAAGTTTCAAGTCGGGCTTGAGCATGAGAAAAAGCGGTCATCTCCGCATGTGCCCAGGATTGATTCGCCGGCACCACAGAATTGACACCGACCGCAACAAGTTCATCTGTCCGAATATCAAAGATCGCCGCTCCAAAAGGGCCGCCACTCTCATGGCGCACATTCTCCTTAGCCAACTCGATCGCAAACAGCAGTTTCGTCTCATCTCCAAGCATTTGTTTGCCCAGATAAGCCTGTTCGATCTCCATCAGCCATTCCGGCATCGTGATGGAAGGTGTTAATATATTGTTGGGTAAGGTGTTCATCTTTTTTACTATAGATAGTTTTTCAATTCCTCCGCCAGCTCATTATTGCCCTGGAGTTTGGCCAATTCGATCGCTCGCTCTATCTCCCGGCGGGCTTCTTCATTCATTCCCTGCTTGGCATACCAGAAACCAATATACTGATGGAGTTCCGGATTGGTATCCACTTTGGGATCTTTCGCGATCGCTTTGTTCATATAGTCTATGGCCACTTCCTCCCGATCGCACAGCATGAGCAGAAAGGCCATTTTGTAATTGGCGGAAGGATGTTCCGAATCTTTATCCAAAGCCTCCTGCAACACGATACGAGCTTCATCAATATCACCGTCAAAAAGGCATGAATCCGAAAGGAATATCCTCATCAGTACGGGATGATAGATGGAATCCATCCCATTTGGCAGAAGTTCGACCGCTTTAGCCAGGTGAGGACGGGCTTCTTTGAAACGTCCCTGCAGCAGACACTCCAGACCGTAGTCATACTGCGAAAACGCATAAGACGGATCCAATTCCAACGCCTGCCAAGTATGCTGCATGCCTTGTTTTTGTTTTCCCTGGACAAAAAACTCGATATATCCCAGGCGCTGCAAAGCTCCAAAGCACCGTGGATTGATCTCCAGTGCTTTTTGGAAATGCGCCACAGCCTGATCCCATTCCTGATTGTAGAAAAACACCATCCCGGAACGCACATGGTTGTCATCATCCAGAAATTGCGGACTGATATGCTGGATCCCTTTTTCTCCCCGTTTATAGAACTCCGGGATATTCGCGGCTCGATCTTCTTCCGTAAAGTTTTCCAGTACGACCGGTGGAGTGCTTTCCCCGTTTTCGTCTATATGTGTCAGCCAAAGCTGGGTATAGGCTCCATGCTCCTTAGAGGAAAAGACCAGCCAGCGGCTGTTGGGCGACCAGCTGTGCCAGGAATTCATCTGGCTGAGATTCGCCTTCAGCAAACGAGGCTCCCCGCCTTCAGCCGGGATGATGTAAAGCCGGCTGTCGGGCTGGAGAAGCATATAATTTTCCGCTTTGCAAAAGACGATCCACTTGCCATCGGGTGAATATTTGGGAAAGAAATTGCTCTTGCCGTCACCAGAGGCTCCCTTCAATGGTTCAGCTTTGCCGCCTTTGCCTTCATTGAATGGAATACGGTAAATATCGTATTTGAAAGGCTTACCGTCCTTTGTAAATTCCCGGCACTCATCCCGTGTCAGCAGAGCGCGTCCCTGTCGTTTGGTAAAGCGCAGATCGTAAGCCTCCTCGCGGGCAAAAAGGATCTCCTTGCCATCCGGACTCCAAACCGGATTGCTCTGCACATACTTGGGATCATCCGCTCCGGGCAGAGCCTGAAATGTCTTTCGATTTCGGTCATACCAAACCAATATCCCTTTGATCGGAAAAAACAACTGCGAGAATTCCAGGCTCGGCATATCTACAAAAACGGAACTATCCTTGACCGTGCTGATCACATACTGCCCATCCGGGGAAATCTGTGAAAGCAAACCGAAAGTAATTACCCCGTCATCCGACTTATAATCATTCCATGAAATGATATCATTAGCCGCCAGTGTCATCTGTTCCGCGGTAGGTGTAACGATATAGCATGCCTTGGTATTGGCATAATCCACATCCATCGCCAGCAGGCTGCTGTCTCGTGAGAACGAATGACAGTTGCCGCAGACCGGCAGTTTTTCCAGCACGACTTTGGGCATCGTCTCCTGAGCAATACTCCCCGCACGCCAGCGGATCTGTGAAGGATCTATCGCCGCTTTCAAAAACGGCAAATTGACCTCCCGATAAAAGATATCCGCTCCGACTTCATCCGCAGAGGTCATGATCTGAACGGTTGCCGTGCTCAATGGAATCTGCGGAGCCGAAACTTCGTAAGTGACTATTTGGACTTTCAGGGGGCGGGTCTGAGAAACCTGTTTCATCTTAGCCCATAACTCCGGATCAGGTCTCCACCAGGGTTCCTCCACTGCC
>JAFZAR010000333.1 GCA_017557085.1 Verrucomicrobiota bacterium
TGAGAAGTGTGGTCATTCCTGAGACCGTTGTCCTGATTGGTGATCATGCTTTCGCGGGCTGCACAGAGTTGACCAGCTTCAACATCCAGGAGCCTGCTGAGGAAACCGTAACCGCCGCTGAAGTCAGTCTGACACAGATTGGCGACTATGTCTTCGAGGGTTGCTCCAGACTGACAGAAGTTATCCTGCCGGAGACGGTCGAATCTATCGGTGAAGGTGCTTTCGCGGGCTGCTCCACTCTGGAAGAGATCACGATCCCGGCCAGCGTGGAATCCATCGGTGACGGTGCGTTCAGTGATTGTCCGGAACTGATCAAAGTGGACTTCATGGGCAAGATCCCACCGCTTTCCGAAGACACATTCAGCGGCAGTGAAAACGTGGTCATCTACTACTTCGCGGCGCTGAATGATCCGGAGGATCTTCCGGACAACGTCAAGGAAGTCGCGAAGGATCAAGTCTCCCTGACTTATGAATGGCAGAACGGTGAACTGACCCTGACCTTCACCGGTACGCTTTATGAGAGTGAGGACACCGTCACCTGGACTCCGGTTGAGGATGTCGACGGCAATACCTATGTCGTGAAACCGAATAAGGGCAAGAAATTCTATCGTGTCGGCATGTAATCCGACAGCAGATAGAACTTAACAAAAGCGCCGGTCCGGATTTCCGGGCCGGTGTTTTTTTCTATGAGACTGCGCGCGGAGATTTTGTGGCAGTTTTTTCTTTCAATTATGGCGTGAATCCGTTTCACTATCAGAGAGCGTAAGCCGTGTTTGGCTTATGATTAGATCGCGATGAAAGAAAACGCTGAAAAAGAAAAAAAGAGGACCCAGCCGCGTCCCTCCTTTCAGGAAGAGTTGAATGGATTTCTCAACTCTTTCCCGGATAAGTGGTTGTTCCTTGTTTTAACAGGACTCTGGTTCCTGATATTCCACCTTTTTGGGAATTCCACCTTTGGCTATACGAATACTGATTCCCTTTTTGGCTGGCTGCATTACGACTACAGCCAGGAAGCCAGCGATGAGCATGGATACCTGGTCCCGTTCGCTGTGCTGGGGCTGATCTGGTACGAAAAGAAGCGGTTCCTCAGCGTCAAAAAGGAGCAGTGGTGGCCGGCTGTCACGATCGTTCTGGTGGGTATCCTGATCCACCTGATAGGCTACCGGATCCAGCAGGTGCGCATCTCCCTGATCGGTTTCTTTGTGGGCTGGTACGGCATCACCGGGATGATCTGGGGCCGTCAATGGCTTCGGGCGGTCTTCTTTCCGTATGTGCTGTTCATCTTCTGTTTTCCGATCGGCACACTGGCAGACCGTATCTCCGTTCCTCTCCGGCTCTATTCCTCCACCATCACCGGCTGGATTGCGAATGCTTTGGGGATGGATGTTGTGCGCCAGGGCACCATGCTTTCCAACCCGGTCAAGGGCTACGATTACGAAGTCGCGGCTGCCTGCAGCGGTCTGCGCAGCCTGATCGCCACTCTCGGCATCGCGGTCGTTTACGGTTTCCTGACCTTCAAGACTCCCTGGAGACGCGGTCTGATGGTGCTCAGCGCGATTCCTTTGGCTGTCGCCGCCAATGTCACACGGCTTTTGATGATCATCTTTGCCGGAGAGATCGGCGGACAGAAAGCCGGCATGTATGTGCATGACAGCTCTGTCCTGAGCATGATCCCTTATTTTGTGGCCTTTATCGGGATGTATTTCGTGGCCAGACTCTTCCGTGAGGATCGGGGAACACCGTCCCCGGCACGGACCGAAAAAGACTTCGAGGAAGATACCGAAAATGAGGAGGACGAAGATGAGTAATATGAAATCTCTGAACCGCAGCAGTTTGATAATGATCCTGGTTCTTTCGCTGATGATGCTGGGAACCTGTGTGATCTGCTGGCATTTTAAAGTCCACCAAAAGATCGGCGCGCCCGCTTTCCGCATCGTTCCCGGCGAGCTGATGAATGAGAAAAACGAAGTGGTCCGCACCAATATCATCGATCTGCCGGTGGAGGTCGGTGCCTTCACCAGCAAGCCGATGATTGTCAGCAACCACGAATTGAACTGGCTGCCGGATGATACCCTCTATGGCCGCCGCAGATATACCTGCACCACCAACGGTTTCTTTGGCGATCTGAGCATCGTGCTGATGGAAAAAGACCGCACCAGCATCCACAAGCCGCAGTACTGTCTGCCGGCCGGCGGTTTTATCATTACCAAAGAGGAGACGGTGGAACTTCCCGTCCGGCTGGAAGATGGAACTTATTTAAAGAGCCGTCTGATCCATGCCGCGCGCGACATCAAAACCAACACAGGCGAGATCCAAAAACTCAACGCGGCCTTCTTCTATTACTATGCCACAGAAGGACAAACCACTCCTGACCACATAGATATGATGTGGAGGATGAGTAAGGGACTTTTGACCAGTGGCACGACCCAGCGCTGGGGATATGTATCCTTCCTCGCGTGGTTTTACCCGGAAGACGAAGCGGCCGCCATCGAGGAATGCAAAAAATTCCTGGGCCAGGCCATCCCACTGTTCCAAGCTCCCGTCCGCTATCACTAATAAGTAATTTAAAATCAATATGTTTCGTAGAGGCGCGAGATTCTCGCGTCTCCACGTTTGAAAATCCCGCAGGGATTCATTCTGAAACTCTGAAAGGGTGATTCGATAATAGCCGGGGCGTGAGCGCAGCGTAACCCCCGGTAACGATTCCCCCCACAAATTCCTCACCGGGAACCGGTGACAGAGTACATCAACAAAAAATCCAGATGCATGATTTCAGAATTTTTTATTGCTAATAGTGATTTTGGATTTATGTTTGCATATTTGTAAGATGTGTGCTATCTTCTTTTTCAAGACACCCTTTCAGCAAGGGAACATTAAATTTTATGATGAGCAAGAAATTAGCAGCCGGATTTTTGGGTTTGGCTTTGGCGGCCGCGATGGCGCAGGCGAATGAGCCGACCATTAGTTGCAAGAGAGATGGAGCAAATCTTATAGTGACCTACACGGGAGAGCTTTATCAGAGCACGGACGCGGTCAAATGGACAGCGGTTCCCGGCGCGACCAGTCCCTATCTGGTGACAA
>JAFZAR010000334.1 GCA_017557085.1 Verrucomicrobiota bacterium
CATTGACAGCAACAGCATTCTTGGCCTTCTCTGTAGAAGCGAAGCTCACATTGATCGCGTTAAGATTGATTACTGAGTTGGAAATCATGTTCAGATCATAATCCGTTTTCAAAACAAAATTAGTGATCCCGATTGTCCCCAAGTCGGCCGTCAGATTCTCCACACCAACATTACCAGCAACGACGATTTTTTCGGATTCGATCGTCAAATCATTGGCAACCTTTACGGCGCCATTAGCTTGCAACCCCAAGGCATTGATTTTATCCAAAGTCAGCTCCGTACTTAAACCCACCTGAGTACCACTATTCTTGACGTTTAAATCCACCGTCCCGGAAAGAACACCGGAAGCATTGGTATCACTCAAGATATCTCGCCAGGTAGCGAGATCCAGATTTAATTTAGCATGGAGAGCAGAATCATCCGCACCACTGCCATTCTCACCCCAGCAAATCACCATCGGCTTGGATATCTCTGCAGCTACAAATTCTTTATC
Source organism: Verrucomicrobiota bacterium (assembly GCA_017557085.1). Classification (GTDB taxonomy): domain Bacteria; phylum Verrucomicrobiota; class Verrucomicrobiia; order Limisphaerales; family UBA1412; genus UBA1412. Next base: position 494 of record JAFZAR010000334.1, read on the forward strand.
TCCTTGGATACCTTTGCCATGCAGCTTCGCCAGAGTCATGGTCGTCTTTGCCATATCCACCGTCAAATCAACATCCGACTCCAAAGAGACTGGCAAACTAGCCGTTTCACCCGTCAGCAGAGTCACATCTCTGAGTTGCGACTGCGCTTTCAGAATGTATGTATTCAGAGAATCTGCGGCTTGAATGGAACCTTTAGAACTGATAAAAGTCTTCTCAAACTTCACTCCGGTCATATCCGAAAGAGTATTCAACAAACGGCTGTCCACTCCGCTGACTTCATAATTGATATTTGCGCTCAAATCGGACAAATCCAAAGTACCATTGACAGCAATCTTAGCCAACTCCTCTGAACCTTTATTCAAGGCAACAACAAGTTTTTGGATCTCAGAAAGTGACAAACCCAGATCTAACGCCAACTGCTCATCCTGAAGAGTCGCAAACATACCACGGGTTTGAGTGAAATCCCATTTCACAGGACCGGAGATGATGCCGGGCATCATCTCTTTAGTCAAAGGCACCACCAGATCTGCCAGGAAAGCACCACCCATATACTGCTCCGGCTCCGCTTTATAATTACTGCCCATATAGAAGTCTAAATCGGTGGTCACGTTCACCTTGCCGGATAACTCCGTACCGATTCCCGCTCCGGCCACATTGACCTTCATCAGATCCGCGCCCATCACACTGTTATCGGCACCGATCATCTTCCATTTCACGGTACTGTCCTTGACAGTGACTTTATCCACCTGCAATGCCATGGGTGGTTTATTTGTATCACTTTCACCACTGAACATCTTCAGCACGGCAGCCAGATTACCACCATCGGGAGTCTGTACGATATTAACCAGACCTTTATCCAGATAAACCTCTTTAATGCTGAAGGATGCAAACGAAAGATCCAACTTGTTCAATTCTGCTAAGACCTCGCCGGCTTCCAGGATAGTCTCCTCTCCATTCGGAGTGACCTTGAGCCCTTTCACATCCACTTTGGACAGTCCGCTCACTTTAACAGAATCGGCCTTGATCTCCATCTGCAGAAAATTCCCTGCGATGGGCAAAGCCACTTTAGTTAAGAAAAATGAACTGGTGATGATGAAATAAGCCAAAAACACCAATACGATAAGCGCACCACCTGTGATAGGAAGCCACTTCTTCCAATTAATTCCTTTTAGACTCATAGCTTTAACTTAAAAAAATTTAAAATAAACCTCTACGCAATAAACCACCACTCGTGCCCTTGCATGAGAGCTACAAAAGAATGTACCTTTCAGACGACGATTTTTAAAGCTGAAAATGACCGGCAAGCCGGTCATTTTCACAAAATTTTCTCAATTCACTCTAGAGATCTACATCTCTTCCAAAGTTTCCAGTCCTAAGGTCTGCAAACCGATGCGGAGCACCTGAGCCGTTGCGTAACACAATGCTAAACGTGAATTCCGAGTCATCGGCTCCACATCCGCTTTCAGCACAGGACATTCTTCATAAAATGAAGCAAAGAAACCGGACAACTCATAAATATAATTACACAGAATATTTGGTTTAGAATCATCCGCCGCCTGCTGCAATACGATTCCAAAGGAAAGCAGATGCTTGGCCAGCGCTAATTCCTTGGGCTGATTCAAGTTGAGTTGATCCGCCTCCACTTTCATCGGATCGAACGCCGTTCCCACAGACTCTTTATACTTGCGGAAAATACTCCGTATCCGTGTATAGGCGTAGAGCAGATAAGGTGCTGTATTTCCATTGAATGCCAGCATCTTATCCCAATTAAACATATAATCGCTCTGGCGATTGGGAAGCAGATCCGCGTATTTTACGGCTCCAATCCCAACCACACGGGCGATATTCTTGCGAACCGCTTCCGGCAAAGAGGGATTTTTCTCCGTCACCACTTTCATAGCACGTTCTTCGGCTTCATCTAACAGATCCGACAATTTAACTGTTTCACCGGAACGTGTTTTGAAAGGCTTGCCGTCACTCCCTAAAATCGTCCCAAACCAGACATGAGACAACTGAACATTGACTTCGCCTTTCCAACGCTTGAAAATGGAAAAGATTTGTTTGAAGTGGAGCTGCTGTCTGCCATCCGTCACATAAATGATGCGGTTTGGTTTCCAATTTTCAATGCGATACTCCAATGTTGCCAGATCTGTTGTCGCGTAGTTGGATGCACCATCCCTCTTTTGAACGAGTGCTGGATGTTCTTTCAACTCCGGATCGTCCTCAAAAAAGACTACGTAAGCTCCTTCGCTTTCACGAGCGATCCCTTTCTCCACCAAATCTTTTACAACATCTTTGAGACGATCATTATAAAAACTTTCGCCTAATGTATAATCAAACTGCACTCCCAACCGATGATACATCTCATCAAATTGGATTTGAGACAGTTGGATCATTTTTCTCCAAATCTCCAAATTCTCTTTATCGCCGTCTTGGAGTTTGACCAGTTCCCGGCGGGCCGCTTCCAGCACAGCAGGATCCTGCTCTGAGGCCGCATTCACCTTTTTGTAAAGACGTTCCATCTCACCAATGGGATCCTGTTCAAGAGCTTGCTGATCCAACTCTTGTTTCCAACCCAGAAGGAGCTTGCCAAATTGAGTGCCCCAATCACCGATATGGTTATCGCTGATGACCTTATTCCCCAGCAAACGATGGATCCTGGCCAGGCACGCTCCTAAAACTGTCGAACGGATGTGCCCAACATGCATCGGTTTAGCCACATTGGGCGAACTGAAATCCAGAACGATAGTCTCTGGATTTTCCCTGGGCAGAATAAAAGGCTTGTTTGTTTTACAAGCCTGAGCAATGGCACCCGATATCGCTTCGGGCAGCAGTTTGAAATTGAGGAATCCCGGCCCCGCAATCTCGACCTGGACATGAAGGGCATCCAGCCCAGTCAGTTTTTCCACCACCTGAGCCGCTAATTCGCGAGGATTCCGTTTAAGCGCCTTGGCCAGAGCAATCAAACACGGGGATTGATAATCACCAAAACGCGTATCGCGGCAAGGCATTAAAATTATTTGAGGTAAATCATCGGCATCCGGAACGGCAGCTCTCACCGCACGTTTCAGCTCCGCTTCTATAAGTAAATGCAGCATGTTCCTTTAAAATGAGCAATCAGGCATTTCTGGGAGAAGGTTCAGAGAATTCCTTGATCACGTTGAAAATTTCCTCTGCGGTTTTAGCTTCTTCTATTGCCTGACGCATATCTTTGCGATGCAGCAATCTAGCAATATTACCCAGTGTCTGAAGATGTTTCTGAAACTGACCTTGAGGAACGAGAAAGAGAACGACAAATTTTACCGGTTGATTATCTAATGCATCAAAATTGACCCCATCTGAAGAACGACCGAAAACACCAATGACATCATCGATCAACTGAGTCGAAGCATGAGGAAGTCCCACACCAAAGCCAACTCCCGTACTCATCGAACTTTCTCTTTTCTTCACAGCCTCTACAATCTGAGGGGCTTTTTCTGCGGTGATCTTACCGCAATCAACCAGTTTTTGGATCAACTCATCAATAACTTCCCAACGATTTTTAGAATCCATTTGGGTGATGATCTGATCAACGGATAAAATACTTGCTAGCGTCATAAAGGCTTCTCGTTATACTAGTTAAACCACAAACAGGAAATAATTCCGCCCATGAGGGACAACGCAAAGCCACTTGGAATGCAAATTCCAAGTCTTGACGCGCAGAGGAGCCCCCACGGTGCCTTTTTATTATTGCCCTCAAAAAACATTTGGCAAGCGTATTTCCAAAAAAACACACTATCGGCTTCTTTTTGAAAAGTAAGAATCTTTCTTTAGCCTTGCATAATTCCTCTTTTGGGCTTACACTTCTACTCATGTGAGAGGCAGGTCGCCTACCTGCAGTTGTTCTTTTTAATGACTTCTTAAATATTGGAAGTAACCCCTTTCCCTGCGTTGTTCGTGCTTAGAAGCAAATCCTTGAACCGTAATTATATGTAGGAAGGGACTCTGGCCGCGGACGTTGATGTGCAGGCCTGCCTTGAGTAGGAAACACGTGACCCGTCGGACCTGTCCCATTGTTTCTCGTTCCGTTCAAAGGAACTGTTCACACGGCAAATGCGGGGTTTTTTGTAATGGGAGACAGCGGAAAATGGCGAATAAAAACTACCCCTCTGGGGACAATGAAACACAAGGCGAACTCTTTCCCAGTCAGACACCTGTGGTAAACCATACCACTTCTACTGAGGATAGATCGAATGAGATTTTGAAAAAGAGACTGGACGCTGCTCAACCGCTTGCCGCGAGGATGCGTCCAAGAACTCTTGAAGAATTTATTGGCCAAGGACATATACTCGCACCAGGATTACTGCTCCGTCGGGCTATCGAAGCAGACCGTATCCAGTCACTGATCCTTTACGGACCACCCGGTACTGGAAAAACAAGTCTCGCCACTTTGATCGCGGCTCATACTCAAACCTATTTTGAACGGTTGAGCGGCGTAGAATCGAACGCTTCAGATATCCGCCGTGTCCTGCTTTCGGCAATGAACCGCCTTTCCAATACCGGACGGCCAACTCTGCTTTTCATCGATGAGATACACCGCTTCAACAAACCTCAGCAGGACTTACTGTTACCAGATGTAGAATCTGGTATCATCCGTCTTATTGGGGCGACGACACATAATCCCTTTCTTTTTATCAATGCACCGCTGGTATCCCGCTCTCAAATATTTGAACTAAAACCGCTTTCTCGTGAAGAACTTCTCAAGCTTCTCCATGTATCATTGGAAGATAAAGAGCGAGGTTTAGGTCTGCGAAAGATCCAGGCCGATGAAGAGGCTCTTCAGCATCTGGCCGTATTATCCGATGGCGACGCTCGTAAAGCTCTCAATTCCTTGGAAATCGCGGCATTGACGACTCCTCCAGATCCCGATGGAACTATTCACATCACTCTAGCCTGCGCAGAGGAATCCATACAGAAAAAAGCAGTCGTTTATGACACAGATGGGGACGCTCATTATGACACCATTTCCGCTTTTATCAAATCTATGCGCGGCGGCGATCCCGATGCAGCTATCTACTGGCTAGCCAAGATGATCCACGCGGGAGAAGATCCCCGATTCATTGCCCGGCGCATCGCTATTTGCGCAGCGGAAGATGTGGGCTTGGCAGATCCCATGGCTCTCGTTCTGGCCAACGCTGCTGTCCAGGTTTCTGAATTCATAGGCTGGCCGGAAGCTCGTATCCCTCTGGCGGAAGCGGCTATCTATATTGCTACCGCTTATAAAAGCAACAGTGCTATCATGGCCATTGATTCGGCATTATCGGATGTTCGTTCAGGGAAAACAATTCCCGTTCCGGATATTCTTAAAGATTCTCATTACTCTGGCGCGGAAAAACTGGGACATGGAAACGATTATCTTTATGCCCATAACTTCCCCGGTCACTTCGTCCCTCAGGATTATCTGGGCGCGGATCGCACTTATTATGTTCCTAATGAACTGGGTACCGAAAAGAAAATCAAAGAACGTAGTCAGCCCTGGCGCGACGCATTGAAAAAGATACGTAAAAAGAGTGAGGATGAATGAGCCTTTGAAAACAGAAAAAGCCCTTTTGAGGAAGAATATACGGAAAAAAACTTCAGAGGCTGAACCTCAAGTTCTCAAAGAAGAAAGCCGGATCATTTGTAAACTTCTGGAAGAATCTAAATTCTGGAAAGACTCTCAGCACATATTGATGTTTGTCCCGATGAAGGATGAACCAGATATCTCACCACTGCACCGCCTCGCCCTACAGGAGAAGAAACACCTTTATCTGCCTCAGTACAATCCTCTGAAAGGAATTTATGACATTGCCGAAATACACAATCTGGAACGGGATCTTCAAGTTGGGAAATACGGAATCTTAGAACCTGTTACTCAATACACTACAAAGGAAAACATTGACATGACTCTGGTTCCTGGTCTAGCATTTGATCGGTCTGGTTACAGACTGGGACGGGGGAAAGGTTTTTATGATCGACTCCTGGTCGATTTGCCTGGAATGAAGTGCGGTATCTGCTGGTCATGGTCGCTTCTGACTTCATTGCCTGTTGAACCTCACGATTGCCGTGTCAACTTTTTAGCGACTTCTCCCAAGATATACTCGTGCGTAGATGAATAATTTGTGGATCGAGATAGGATTTTTCATTCTGGCTGCCATAGGTCTGACCTTATGGTTTGCCTGGCAGCGCAAGTCACTTGAAGTTCAGAGAGAACAAACTCTGCTGGAAACCAAGAAACGCTCAGAGGAATATCTGGAGGAAGGACGAAAAAAGCTGGAAGAATTCACTCGCCTTAAGGAAGAGAACTATCGCGAAAAAGAAGAAGCCCTCACCCATCGTGAAGGTCTGATTGGTCTGCAGCTGCAAGGCATTCTGGAACAAGAAACTAATCTGAAACAACGACAGGAGCGTTTGGATGAACGTGAAGCTGACCTTGCTTTTTCCCGTAAAAACCTCAACGAGGAAATCGAAGCCTGGCGCAAGAGACTTTCTCAGACAGCGGGAATATCCGTTGAGGATGCCAGAGATATGCTGATGAGAGAGGTAGAAAAATCAGCCGCTAACGATGCTCTTAAACTTTCCAAGCGCATTCTGAAAAACGCTGAAACCTCCGCCAAAGAACAAGCCACCAGAATCCTGTCCGCAGCCATCCAGCGCTGCGCCATTGCACATACCATGGACATTGATTCTTCTGTCATAGCACTGCCCAATGACGAGATCAAAGGCCGTATCATTGGACGTGAAGGACGCAACATCAAGGCTTTTGAAAATCAAACCGGCGTAACAGTCCTGGTGGATGACTCACCTAACACGATCATTCTCTCTGGTTTGGATCCGATCCGTCGGGAAATAGCCAAACGTGCCATGCTGACCATGGTCAAGGACGGAAGGATTAATCCCACTCGCATCGAGGAAGTAGTCAATCAATCCGCACAGCAGGTAGAAGAAATTGGCATGGAATCGGCTCAAGATGCGATCCACCAGGTCGGACTGACTCTTCTTCCCGATCCCATCATGAAAATGCTGGGAAGACTCAAATTCCGCTACAGCTACTCTCAAAATATCCTTTCTCACTCCATCGAAGTCGCTCACTTGTCTGGTCTTTTAGCTGGTGAGCTGGGACTGAATATCACACTGGCAAAACGAGCAGGACTGCTGCATGATATTGGTAAAGCGGTCACTCACGAAACTGAAGGCGGACATGCCAAAGCTGGTGCAGAATTTCTGGAACGCAATATGGAATCGCCAGAAATCGTCGAATGTGTCGCCAAACATCACGATTCTGTCACACTGTCGGATCCCTCGCCGCTGCTCTGCATTGTTGCCGCTGCGGATGCCGTAAGCGCGGCACGCCCCGGCGCTCGTCTGGAAAACATGGAAACTTATATCAAGCGTCTCAATCAGCTGGAAGCTATCGGCAAAGGTTTGCCCGCAGTGGATCGTTGTTTTGCACTGCAGGCCGGACGTGAATTCCGTGTTTTTGTCAAACCAGAACAGGCAACGGATGAACAATGTTCCATGCTGGCTAAATATCTGGTTACAAAGATACAGGATGAGCTTCAATATCCTGGGCAGATCCGTATCACCATTATCCGGGAACACCGCTGCGAAATCATCGCCGAATAAAAATTCCGCTATGACGTTCCTCCGACTCCAATTTTCTATCACACTTTTCTTTTTTCTTCTTTTTTTGACATCACATGGAGACGCTCAGGAAAATAAATCCACAGGTGGGCAAACTCTTTCCATCATTACTCCGCATACAGAATCCATTCGTCAGGAAATTGGTCTTAAATTTTCCAACTGGTACCAAGAACGTTTTAAGGAAAATATCAAGCTAGACTGGCGAAATGTAGGCGGCTCCAGCGACACTATCCGTTTTATTCGTTCCGAATTTACCGCCAAGCCAAACGGCATCGGACTGGATATCCTCTTCGGATGTGGTGTAGATCCCTACTTTGACCTTAAAAATGAAAAACTTTTGGAACACTGTCTCCTATCGGAAGACATCCTTGCACCCATTCCTGCCGATAATCAAGGCACACTACTGCGTGATCCCGATGGGTTCTGGTATGGGGTCACGATCGCTACTTTCGGAATACTGAACAATCTCCGTGTTCAGGAATACAATCATTTACTTCAACCTAAAAGCTGGAAAGACCTCGCCCTTCCGGAACTTCATGACTGGGTCGCTATCAGTGATCCCCGCAACAGTGGCAGTATGTATACTATGATGGAGGTGATCCTCCAGGGATACGGCTGGGAAGAAGGCTGGAGGATACTCACAGGTATGGCTGCAAACTCAACCTCCATTGGTCGTTATGCCACGGACGCACCGCGGCTGACAGCTCTGGGTAATACGGCTTCCGGCATCTGCATCGATTTTTACGGTTTCACTCAGGTCAACGCACACGGCAAAACAAACATGATATTCACGATCCCGGAAGATTTCTCCATTCTCTCACCAGATTGTATTGCTATTTTGAAAGGTACAGAACACTTACAAGAAGCCCAGAGATTCATTGAGTTTGTATTGAGCGATGACGGACAAAAGCTATGGATGTTCCCTGTTGGCACATCGGAAGGACCTGTAAGATCCGCCTTGCTGAGAATGCCGATCCGCAAAGATCTTTACAGCCGCTATCCGCAATACTCCCCCGTTCAGAATTCCCCTTTTCATGAAAGCAATGCTGTAAATGGAAACACCAACAGTATTTTTACATTAGATAATGATTTGGCATACAAACGCAGAGATCTGGTCTGCGGACTGATTGGTGCCCAATTGATAGATACACACCCGGAATTGCGAAAAGCCTGGACGGAGGCAATCCGAAGAGGCAAAGCGGAAGAAACACTCACCCGTCTCTCAAAGCCGCTTATCACTGAGAACGAGCTCCAAACACTTCTACAAAACGAATGGAAAGATCCCATTCAAAAGAACCGCATCAAGATCCGCTGGCAAGTCGAAGCGCAGTCGCGCTGCCGAGCCATCCGGAAGGAACTGCGTCAACAACCCAAAACATGACATTTATGAAAAAATCTTTATTGATCCATGCTTTTTTATCTTCCATTTTAGCACTCAGTTTTTTTCTTGATCAACTGATCTGCCAAGCGGGTGATCTGCGTTTCAGTGATCCATCTTTGTCGATACAACCTCCAACTGGTGCGGTGGGATTTCCTGACCGCTCACCGGATATGGACGCACTTCCCGGTTTTCAAAATCCTCCAAGTGGATACGGCAATGTTCCTTTCTTTTGGTGGCTGGGAGATCCCCTAACACCGGAACGACTACGTTGGGAGATCGATCAACTGGCAGACAGAGGAACTGTGGGACTGCAAGTTAACTATGCTCACAGCGATCAAGGCGGTCTTATCTATGGTTACACTTACCCCAGTTCGCCCGCGCTGTTCACAGATGAATGGTGGGAGCTGTTCAAAGAGTTTCAGCATGACGCTGCCGCAAAAGGAATGTCGGTCAGCCTAAGCGATTACACATTAGGTATCGGACAGGGAGCATTCATGGATGAAGCCCTCAAAAACAATCCTGATATCCAAGGTGGCAATCTCCGCAGTGAATCAAAAGATGTCACAATCTCGGCAACTCTGCACTGGGAACTGAAAGAAAAGCCACTCTGTGTGATTGCCTACCCAATTAACGATGGCAAACTAGATTCCTTTCGATCCCTTGATCTCACAGAAAAGATTTCCAACACAGTTTTGGA
>JAFZAR010000335.1 GCA_017557085.1 Verrucomicrobiota bacterium
ATTTTTGTGAACTATCAATAATGTGTGGGATATAAATGACTGGGTTGTGAGATGTTTTGCTATTTGAGAATTTTTTAGTTAGTCAAAAGAAAAGGACGAGATTCCAAAAACTCGTCTTTTTTTTGAGCGAAGTTCAAGACAGGAAAGAAACTTTTATTTTTAGCACAACCTGTTTTATTTCTAAATGTTATACTTATTTTTCTGTTGCCGTTCAAAGGGTTTGGGACAGGTTTCGGGCGGAGAAAGGAGTTTGAGCGGAGAAAAAAGCCTTGGAGCAAGGGGGGATTTGAAGTAAACTATGTGGAGCAGAGGTGTGACGTTTCGCCATTCATTATGTGCGGAAGTGTCATTCCTTTGGCGTTGAGTTTTGATGAGGGGTGTTTTATCTCTCATCCAGAGAAGTAATTATAGGAATTTTGTGGCAGCTAAAGACGACTTTTTAATTGATTTGCTGGTAGGCATGGGGCAGGTGACCCAGGAGCAGCTGGACAGCGCTCAGGAGTTGGCAAATCTGAATGGAGAAGGTGTTGTGGATACCTTGGTACAGCAAGGTGTTTTGCAGCCGATCGATGTGACAAGAGCCATGGCCACCTACTACGGAACGGAGCTGGTGGAGTTGACGGGAATGCGCTTGTCAGATGATATTATTTCTCTGGTACCCAGACATTTAGCTAAAAAATACAATGTAGTTCCCATCGGCAAGACTGAAGGCGGCGGCGTGATCGTGGCTGTGGCGGATCCCTCGGATCTGGAGGCGATCGACAGTCTGCGCATGCTGCTGAACACGGAGGTGGAAGTGCGTGTGGCACTGCCGCAGGAGATCGAGGAAACGATCGAGAACTACTACGGTTCCAATGATAACTCGCTGGGCAAGATGATCCAGGAAATCACTGAAGGTGAAGTGGATCTGGAAGGACCCGGAGGTATCCTGGAGGCGGCGGATGACGGTTCAACGGTGGACGCTGACGCGCCGATCATCAAGCTGGTGAACAGCATCATCGTGGACGCGTTCAAGTCCCGCGCTTCTGATATCCACCTGGAACCGATGGCCAAGACGTTCCGCGTGAGGTACCGCATTGACGGTAACCTGCACGAAGTGAAAGGCCCGCCGAAGCGCTTGCAGTCTTCGGTGATCACCCGTTTGAAGATCCAGTCCAATATGTCCATTTCGGAGAAGCGCATCCCTCAGGACGGACGTATCCAGATGAACATCGGCGGCAAGTCGCTGGACTTTCGTGTTTCCTGTCTGCCGACGACGCACGGCGAGAGCATCGTCATGCGTATTTTGGATAAGGAAGGCATCAAGCTGGGTTTGGCCGAGTTAGGATTTTTGACAGACGATCAGCAGGTGTTCGAGCATCTGATCAGTTTGCCCGACGGCATCCTGCTGGTGACGGGCCCGACCGGTTCCGGCAAGACGACAACGCTTTACGCCTGTTTGAACTACATCAACCGTCCCGACCGCAAGATCATTACGGTGGAAGACCCGGTGGAATACGTGCTGAGCGGTATCAATCAGGTGCATGTGAATGAAGCGGTGGGACTGAGTTTCAGTTCCGCGCTGAGAGCGATCCTGCGTCAGGCGCCGAACATCATCATGGTGGGTGAAATTCGTGACTTGGAGACAGCCTCCATCGCGATCAATGCCTCCCTGACAGGTCACTTGGTATTCTCCACACTGCACACGAATGACGCGCCCAGCGCCGTGACCCGTTTGATCGATATCGGTGTAAAACCCTTCTTGATCGCGACTTCCGCGCGTGCGTTCATGGCACAGCGTCTTGTGCGTAAGATCTGCAAGAAGTGCGGAGCTCCGGCCAGTCTGACCGAACATGAGAGGACGGTACTGGGTATTGACGAGGCCACGGAGAAAGCCGGCACCGTCATGCTGGGCAAAGGCTGTCCGAACTGCAAGAATGGATACCGCGGCCGTCTGGGCATCTTTGAGATCTTCCAGGTGGGGGATGAGGCCCGCAAGCTGATTTATCAAAAACTGTCCGCGTCGGTGCTGCGCCAGAAGGCGCGCGAGCTGGGCATGAGGACCCTGCGTGAGGACGGTATTAGAAAGATCCTGGCCGGAATGACTTCCGCCGAAGAGGTCATCCAAACGACAGTCAGTGATTTTGAACAGTAAAAAGAGAATTTATAACAGGAATACGAATTAAAAAATTTAGAAGATAGGTTAAAAGAATATGTATTCAATGTCTGATTTGCTGCAGTTGACAGTCTCCGAGGGAGCGTCTGACTTGCACTTGCGTGTGGGGATCCCGCCGGTCATCCGTGTCCACGGTCGTCTGAACCGTGTGGATGGCCCGCCGCTGTCTCCGGAAGATACAGAGGAACTGTCGCGCAGTATCACCTCTGAAGATCATATTCAAGCTGTCCGTGAGCAGGGCGGCGCCGACTTCGGTTTCGCATTCGGTGAGATGGCGCGTTTCCGTGTCAGCGTGTTCAAGGAGCGCGGCAACTTTGCCATGGTGCTTCGTCAGATTCCCAATAAGCTGCTGACTATGGAGCAGATCGGTCTGCCGGCATCCGTGCGCGAACTCCTTTATAAACCCAGAGGTCTGGTGCTGGTGACGGGGCCGACCGGTTCCGGCAAGTCCACCACACTGGCTTCGATGATCGACGTGATCAATATCGAACGCGATGAGGCTCACATTATTACGGTGGAAGACCCGATCGAATACTATCACCATCACAAACAGGCGGTCGTGACCCAGCGTGAAGTCCACGTGGACGTGCCGAGTTTCGCGGAAGCTCTGCGCCGCGCCTTGCGTCAGGACCCGGATATCATCCTGGTCGGTGAGCTGCGTGACCTTGAAACTATGGAAGCGGCTATCGCCGCGGCCGAAACAGGTCACTTGGTCTTTGGAACTCTGCACACCACGGGCGCGGCCAAGACGATCGACCGTATCGTGAACGCCTTCCCGGTGACCCAGCAGGAGCAGATCCGAATCCAGCTCTCTACAGTGCTGCAGGCGGTGATCTCACAGCTGCTGATCCCCAGATGCGACAAGCCCGGCCGTGTGGCTGTGTTCGAGATCATGGTCAATACGCCTTCCATCGGCGCTCTGATCCGTGACAATAAGACATTCCGTATCGGTTCCGACATCCAGACGGGTGCGAAATACGGTATGGTGGCGCTGGATGCCTGTCTGCTGGAGAAGTATGACCAGGGTTTGATCTCGCAGGAAGAAGTAATCACCAAGGCTCAGGATCCGGCGACCGCGATGGTCAAGATCCAGGAACTGGATGCCATCCGCGCAATGAAGAACGCACAGTAATTTTTGACCGATGACCGATATATCTAACTTTCCGCTGCTGATTCTTTTAAGGGACAATTCTTATTTGGATGATCTCCAGATAGATCAGATCATCCAGGAGGCCGACCGCACTGGTAAACGCGTTTTCGACATCATTGTGGAGATGGGACTGGTGGACCGCCAGCTGTTGCTCCAGACGATGGCGGATAATCTGGCGACTCAGGTGGTTGATCTGGAATCCATGGGAACGATCCCGGCAGAAACGATCGCCGCTATGCCGGCCGAGACCGCCAATTCCTACCGTTGTGTTCCGGTGGAACTGTTTGGAACGGTGCTGCAAGTGGCCTTTGAGGATCCATTCAATCCCTCGGCGGTGGATGAGATCGGTTTCGCGATCGGCAAGGAGATCATTGTCGTTGTGGCGGATCCGGCTCAGGTCGAAGCGGCTATCCAGCAGTATTACGGTGGAG
>JAFZAR010000336.1 GCA_017557085.1 Verrucomicrobiota bacterium
AAGTCCGGGCCGCTACGGCCACAGCACGCTTGGTTATTCCCTATACTGTTCAGACCAAGTATGTTAAGATCGGAAGCAAGAAACTCCTCATTCCCGATACGGATAAATGATTCCCTTGTTCCTTGTGCAGGAATCATTTAACACACAAAATCCAAAAAAGTTTCGTTTTTTCCTCACTTTCCCTTGAAAAACACCTCGCCGGGGACTATACTATCCCTCGTTGTGAGGTCGTTGTGCTTTTGAATGTAAAAGTGCGAAAAGTGCTTTGAACCTCGTTTAACTAACTACGTAGAAAACAGTTATGACTAATAAAAAATATTGGACTAACATAACCGCGGGTGCTGTGTTTACAGCTCTTGTGGTTTCTGCCTCTGCTGCGGATCCGCAGCTGATGTTGGACTTCCAATTCAATGAGGGCCATGGTTTGACTTCGGCCAGCAGTGTAGGAAGTGCCGTTTTAACATTGGGACAGCCCGTTGATCTCTCTAATGATCCGGTAGGTTCCACAGATACACCCTCCGGCAAGGCTGGTGATTACTCCGGCGAATTCAATGGAATTGGCTGGGGCTATGCCACATTTGATGAAGCGCCGCTCGATCTGACCAAACCCGTTACCTGGGAAGCATGGGTCAGTGTGGATGCCGAACGTGTGGACAGCTATGAAGAGTATTTCCGTATTGGCAATACCTTCAAAATCGGTGCGAATGGTGATCACTTCTTTGAAGTGACTCTTGCCGGCATAGTAGATATTCCTTCTTCTGTCGTTCAGATGTCAGCCGGCGGCGGCTGGTCTCATGTGGCGGCCGTTTGGGAACCGGGTGTGGGGGTGACCTTCTATCAAGATGGTTTTGAGTATGAAAGAGTAGAAGCGACTCAGCTCCCGAATGCTTATGGAAACAAGATCATTTCCATCGGTTCTAATAACGCAGGCGGTAACAACTTCAAAGGTAAGCTGGACCGTATGCGCATCTATAACAGAATCTTGAGCGATTCTGAACTCGATTCTGATCCTGCCAATCCGAAACCGGTCGGTGATGCCGTTCTGGCTTGGGATTTCAATCAGGAAGCCCTTCCGTTCAAGGGTGAAGGCAGCAAAGCTGTGGATATCACCAGCGGTTTAGCCATGCTCGGTGACAGAACACAGATCGCCTGGTCAGACAGCACTCCTGCCCGTGACGCGGATCCTGAGCTGCTGGGTGACTTCTCTGTCTTTGTTGATAATAAGGGTTCCGGCGATTATGCCAATAAGTATGGTATCTTTGATTGTGATACCATTGACTTTGGTGATCCCAGTGCCGCGGACTTTGATGCCAGCTTCACTCTGGAAGCCTGGTTCAAAGGTTTGTCCAAGTCTGCTCTCAAACAGGTCTTCTTCCAGACTTGGAGCAGCACGACCGGCAGATGCCCTCGTTTGGCCTTCGCGATCTATACGGACTTCACCGTTTATATCACTACGATGGGAGTTGTGGATATCTATACCGGCGCGAAGATTCCTGAGGATGGCGGCTGGCATCATATCGCCTGCGCATTCGATCAGAAGAATCAAAAGCTCACAACCTATGTGGACGGCAAAGTGGCCAGTGACAAAGCGTTAAATACAAGCCCTTCGGGAGCTGAGATTACTAATTGGAATGTGCTTTTCGCGACGAATGGTACGCATCCCAATATGGGTGTGATCGGTGCGGAACACAGCGGTTACGCTCCTTTCACCGGTTATGTGGATCGTATGCGTTTCTGGAAAGGTGTTCTGACCAAAGATCAGCTGGACTACCAGCACTATGATGCTTATGTTCCGGCGGAAGTCGTGGAAGATCCTTCCAATGTTGTTGTGCCGAGCAATTTCAGCGGCACGAAGGTCTCCTTTACAGCCAAAGCGGTGGGTTCTGATCCTTTGACCTATCAGTGGTTCAAAAACGGTGAACCCATCGAAGGTGCGACCTCTACGACCCTCGAAGTAGAAGTGACAGAAGATATCATCGGTGTGCCGTTCTACATGGAAGCGACCAATGATACCGCTACCTCTCGCAGTAATCCGGCTACCGTCTCCTGGGGCGATCCGATCACAATCGGTTCCAACCTGGTGCTCGATTATCAATTCACGGAAGGTCCCGGCCATTACACAACGGCCAGCTCCGTGGGCAATGTGAGTGCTGTGTTAGGTACAGAATATGATCCTTCGCATCATCCTTCCATCTCGGCTGATTCTCCGTCCGGAATTGCCGGCGATAACGCTGTCGTGTTCGATGGCTATGGCTATCTCCGCGGTTGGACTGACCAGCTGTTTGATGTGACCAAACCGTTCACCATGGAAACATGGGTCTATATCGATCCTGCTTCTACCAAGACCTACGAAGGTTTTGTAACCTATGGTGGAACTCTCAAACTGGGCTGCACCAGTGATCACTATCTTGTTTTCACTATGTGCGGTATTGAAGATGTGAAAAGCTCTATTCCGGTGCAGCCTGGTTATTGGCAGCATCTTGCCGCCGCTTGGACTCCGGGTGTGGGTGTGACCTTCTATCTGGATGGCCAGGAATGGGAAACGGTTGAAACGACTAATATGCCGCGTGCGGCTGCTAAGGAGATCGTTAATGATCAAGAAGTTTATCGTGTTACAGTCGGTGCGGAAGCATGGGGCAACCCGACACAGGGTATGCTGGACCGTGTCCGTGTTCACCAGGCAGTTCTGGGTGCGGGCGATCTGGACAGCGAAGCCGCGAATCCGAAACCGGTCAGAGCCGATACTCTGTTCGCCTTTGACTTCAACAAAGAGACAGAAATGCCTTACACCAGCACTACCACTCCGGCGATCGTGCTGAATGAAGATCCGGCCGAGGCCGAGGCTGAGGCTGCGGCTGTCAAATGGAGCGAAGATTCTCCGAGCGGCAAGGCTGGTGATTATTCTCTCTATTTCAATGGTTCTCAGCAGGCGACTATGCCGGCAGACTATCTGCAGTTCAATGAAAATGATCCCAGCTTCACCATTGAGGCTTGGATAAAAGGCAATGCTCAGAACTATCGTGAGATCATCTTCTCCAACAATGGTCCGGGTGCTCGTTTCTCCTTCTCCGTTGCCGCGAATGGTACTGTGTTCTCAACACTGTATGGTGTCGCTGACATCAGCACTGGTGCGGTGATCCCGCAGGACGGCAAGTGGCATCATATTGCCTTCTGCCATGACTACACCGATAAGATGTTGCTCTACTATGTGGACGGTGCTCTGGCCGATTACGGTTCCTATGATGGCAAGATGCTCTTTGGTGGTACCTGGACTACTTCCTATATCGGTTCTGAAGGCGGCAATTACTTCGTTGGTAATATTGCCCGTCTGCGTGTCCATACCGGTGTGCTGGATCCGAAGAAACTGGATTACTACAGCATTGACAGAAGAGTTGCTCCGGAAATCGTGAGCGTGAATATCCCCGCGGTCGTGGCTGGTGAAAAAGCCACATTCTCCGTGGTAGCGACCGGTTCCGAGCCGATGACCTATCAGTGGTTCCGCAATGACGTGGCTATCGAAGGCGCGACCTCCAAGACCTACGTCATCGAAGAAGCTACACTCGCTGACGCGGGTGCTTATACCGTGAAAGTGACCAATGACGAAGCGGGTGTGACCAGCGATCCTCAAGCACTGGTTGTTTCCTCCGCTCCGGGTAGTCTGGTGAAGTTGGTTGACTTCCAGATGGACGAAAGAAGCGGCAACACAACTGCCAGCACTGTTGGCGGCGCCGTGGCGACATGGGATGCTGATCTCGTTCCTGTGATCCATAGCACGGAAACTCCGTCCGGCATCGCGGGTGACTACAGCGTTGAATTCGCCGGCAAAGGTTTCCTGATTGGTGACCTGGGCAATATGGCTATCAATCTGGATAAAGGCTTCACCTGGGAATCCTGGGTGTACAGAGCTGTGGACGGTCAGGGTGATTATGAAGACTTCATCCGTATCGGCAACAGCATCAAAGTCGGTTTGAACGCTTCCAAAGTGTTCCAAGGTACCTTCCTGGGCATTGTTGACCTCAACTCGAATGCCACACTGGAAACCGGTGTATGGTATCATCTGGCTGTCGCATGGGAGCCGGGTGTAGGCGTTCACTTCTATGTGAATGGTGAAGATGCCGGAACCGTTGAAACTGCAAGTGCTCCTCGCGCTTTCCAGAATACCCTGATGACACTGGCCGCGGATAATGGCGGTACCTGCAAGTTCTGGGGCAAACTGGATCGTACACGTGTCCACCTGGGTGTGTTGACTGCTGATCAATTGGATTGTGAAGCCGCGAACGCGAAACCTGCGACCGAAGCGACGATCTTCGACTATCAGTTCAATAAAGTCCTTACGGATGCTGATGGTGACGAATACTTCGACAGTGTGGGACAGGCCGATGTTGCTGAATACATCTATGGTCCCAAAGCCACAACCTGGACAGATGGTCCTTATGGTGTCTTCAATCCTGAGACCTCATTAGTGGATTCCGCTCTGAAGTGCGCTGGTGCTCCGGCTCTCTTCAATACAGACGGTATTGACTTCGGTGACACCACCGATCTGAGCTACTCACTGGAAGCTTGGGTCAAGGACGTTCCGGCAACCGGAAGCCGTCAGGTGTTCTTCATGCTGCCCGGTAACGAAGCGGGAACCGCTCCGAGAGTTTCCTTCTCCGTGGGTGCTAAGCACACCATCTTCAGCACCGCTCTGGGTGTTGTGGATTATGACTCCGGTGTTGAGATCCCGACCGATTCTGATTGGCATCATATCGTTCTGGCGTTCAACATGAATGCTCAACTGGCCACTATCTATCTGGATGGCCAGCTGGCTGCGGCTAAGAAATATACCTATGGTCTCAGTCTGAGCGCTAATGCCAACAAGGGTGCTCTGGGTGCTGAATTCAACGGTGGTTTGCCGTTCTATGGCACTGTGGATCGCGTCAAAGTGTGGAAGGGTGTCCTGGGTCCTGAGACTATGGATTATCCTCCGGCAGAGCCTCTGGCTCCGGTACCTCCGGTAAGCGATCTGGAACTGGGCTACAGCATCGAAGGTGCTGACCTGGTTCTCCGTTGGGCTGCTGAAACCGGCGCAAGCCTGGAAGTGGCTCCGACAGCCGATAGCGCAAGCTGGACGATCCTCGAAGGCGAACTGGTGGGCGGTGCCTATCAGTGCAAAGTCCCGATGACCGGTGCGGCAGGGTACTATCGCTTAGTCAAGTAAAACACGAAGTCCACTGAAGTGGACTTAAAAAAAGATTGGCCGGTTTGGGAAAATTTCCCAAGCCGGCCAAACCGGGGAAGCTCCGGTAACAAGTTTTATCAAATTAGCGCAAAGAAAATGCAACTATTGAAACAAAATAAAAAGAGCGGTTTCACACTGATCGAGCTGTTGGTCGTGATCGCCATCATCGCTATTCTGGCGGGAATGATCCTGCCGGCCTTGAGCAAAGCAAAAGCGAAAGCACAAGG
This sequence comes from Verrucomicrobiota bacterium, assembly GCA_017557085.1. Classification (GTDB taxonomy): domain Bacteria; phylum Verrucomicrobiota; class Verrucomicrobiia; order Limisphaerales; family UBA1412; genus UBA1412. The sequence goes on from JAFZAR010000336.1 coordinate 5,449, forward strand.
CATCAGCTGTTTGAATAATCACAAGCAGCTGGCGCTGGCTTGGAGACTTTACGCGGATGATAACAATGACCGTGTTTGCTATGCCTACAAGGACACTGAAGGCGGTTCGGGTCAAGCCACTTATACATTGGGACAGTCTTTTATCGGCGGTTCCATGAATTATGATGGCAGTAATCCGTGCAACTACGAGATTACCAACAACATCACTCGCAGTCCGCTGTACACCTATTCCAAGGCACCGAACATCTGGCACTGCCCGGCGGATAAGTCCGTAGTGAATGTGACTGCCGGTCGTGAGAGAGGTGTCAAACGCCGTATACGCAGTATGTCCATCAATAATTTTGTGGGTGGTCAATGTGTTGGCGGAGTGCAGAAAACAGCTTGGAATGAAGGTGAAGTGAAGCTGTATTCAAAATTGAGCAGTATCCGTGTCCCGACGAGAACGTGGGTCATCCTGGATGAACGCGAAGACAGTATCAATGACTCCGTGTTCATTGTGGACATGACTAACATCAAGGATCCGAATTACTCCAACTTTTTGGTTGTGGACTGGCCGGCCACTTATCATGGCAACGCGGGCGGTTTCTCCTTCGCGGATGGTCACTCTGAGATCAAGAAATGGCAGGATTCCCGCACGACTCCTAATATCAAGACTGGTACCTTGCTGGATTACAGTCAGTCGAGTCCGAACAATCCTGACGTCAAGTGGATGCGTGAGCGCACTACTGAGCCTATCCAATAGGTAAAAGATGTTTTTCTAAGAACTTAGAAAATATAACTTGCGAGCGGGAGGTGAAATCGTTTTCTCCTCCCGTTTGTTTCAAAAGAACTTTGATGAGAAGTCGTTAAACTATGTGCGGAATCTCTGTGTAAAACGTTTTATACTGAGAGTTCAGCATTGACAGCCTCCCCAAAGGGTGATACTGTGAAGGAGGTTGTGGGTGCTCCGCTGAATCAGGCGGAGTACGAATGAGGGTCGGATGTTATTCCGACTTCTGTTTTTTGGTTGAAATGCTAAAAAAGGACAAAAAAGATGAATGCAGAGTTAATTGCGGTTATTGATTATTGGGTGAGAGAGAAGGGGATAGAGAAATCTACCCTCCTGGCCGCAGTACAGAATTGTCTTGCGGGTGCGGCAAAAAAGGCACTCGGTCCCACACGCGGATTACATTGTGAGATCAACCCCAAAACGGGTGCGATCAAGGCATTTGCGAAATTGATAGTGGTAGAGAATGTTGAACTGCCGCGCGATCAGATATCCCTGGCCGAGGCCAGGTTGATCAATCCGAATGTCCAATGCGGAGATGAAATAGATAAAGAAGTGACTCCCAGGAATTTCGGTAGAATTGCGGCGCAACATGCCAAACAGAATTTGATCCAGTTGATCCGTCGTATCGAAAAATCAAAGATTTACGCGGAATTCAAGGACAGAACAGGCGACATCGTGGACGGCACAGTTTCTCGTTTTGAAAAGGGAGATGTGATTGTGGATCTGGGGCGCTATGAAGCGCTGATGCCTTCCCGTGAGCGTGTTCCGAATGAAAATTACGAATCCAAAGAGCGTCTGCACTTTTATGTAAAAAGTGTGGAGAACCGCCAGAACGGTCCGGAGATCATCCTCTCCCGTGCCGATCCGAATTTTGTATTGAGACTTTTTGAGATAGAGATCTCAGAGATCAAGGATAACACCATTGAGGTGCGCGGCATTGCCCGTGAGCCGGGTATCCGTACCAAGATCGCGGTCTATTCCCGTGATCCCAAGGTGGATCCGGTGGGTGCTTGTGTGGGCATTCGCGGACAGCGTGTGAAAAACATTGTCCGTGAGCTGAATAATGAGAAGATAGACATCATCAAGTATGATGACGACATCACCCGTTATGTCGAGAACGCGCTGGCACCGGCAAAGTTGACAAGCTATGAAGTAGATGCCGACAATAAATATATCCATGTTTGGACAACTGAGGATCAGCTTTCACTGGCCATTGGCCGTCGTGGACAAAATGCCCGGTTGACCTCACAGCTGACCGGCTGGAGAGTGGATATAGACGCGGAAGATCCAGAACCGTCCGGGTTCGATACTCAGATGGCGAACGCGATCTCGGATCTGACAAGAGTTTCCGCCATTTCGACAGAACAAGCTGAAGCGCTGGTTACCTCTGGCTTTAACAGTTTGGATCTCATTCTGCAGGCGGATGTTGCGGATCTGGAAGCGGTCAAAGGGATCGGCCCTGCGGCGAAAGGTATCTGGGAAGCGGTCCGTGCTCATGTTGGACGTGCTGATAGCTAATTAAAAAATAACGAATAAGATAAGAGGATTTTTTTAGGCGGGTGGAATAAACCGAAGTAAATAGGGAAGTATGCCTGTTCGTATATATGATATAGCAAAAAGGTTGGGTATCCCCAACAAAGTGGTTCTGCAAAAAGCGAAAGAGCTTGGCATCAAGGAAGCAAGAGCCGCGTCTTGTTCATTGGACAAGATCACGGCCGAATTCCTGGAGCAGCAGCTTGCGGCTAAACCGGAACCGGCACCGGTGCCGGAAACCGCGGCATCGCCTGTGGCAGAACCGGTAAAAGCAGACGAGAAACAGGTTGAAGAGAAACCTGCCGCAAAGGAAACCTCGAAAAAATCGAAAGAGACGAAGGCAGAGCCAAAGGCGGAAGAGTCCACGGAAACTCCCTCTCAGCCCAAAGCCGAAGAGAAAGCTCCAGTGGAAAAACAGCCTCGTCCGGTGGAAAAAACTGTTCGCGAAGAGGTCCCGGAATCCGTTATCAGGGAAGTAGAGAGCTTTGTTTCTAAAGGATTGGAAGAGCTGTCTGCCGAGACGGATGAAACTCCTCGGTTTACCAGAGGAAGCAAGCGAGAGAACGACTCGCAAAAGAAAGCTCATTCCGAATCGGCTTCCGCTAAAGAGAATTCACATCAAAAGTCCAAGGGCCAGAAGGAAGAATCCACTAAAACTGCTAAACACCATGAACAGGACCCGGTCAAAGAATCCGCTCCGGCGGCATCCGAAGCACAGGCTCCTGCTGCTCCTAAACCCGCTCCTGTTTTTGGTCTGAAACCGATATGGAAGATTCCTCTGTCAGCGATCGGCAAGCGCTTCGCGGATGAAAAAGCGGCCATTGAAGCCGCCGAGAATGCGAAAAAAGCTGCCGAAGAAGCGAAGCAAGTTGAACAGCCCAAACTGGGGCAGAAG
>JAFZAR010000337.1 GCA_017557085.1 Verrucomicrobiota bacterium
CTGTGTGCCGTCTACCTTGACCCAGCACAGGAACGTGGCTTCCGCTACTGTTCCAATACCGATATCACCATCCACAATCATGGTTGTATTGCCTTCACTCCCGTAAGCCACACCGGTAAAGCCAGCCGCTGTATTGCTGTCTCCCACGATGGCACCGGTCTTACCCAACACACTGCCGGATGTATAAACCGCGTTGTGACCGCCGACCTCATCCACTGCAGTTGTACCGCTGGTCTCTCCTAACCGCCAATAACTGTGCGGATTAAAGGATTTTACGACTGCGGAATAATCTACCGCTCCAGCGGTACCAGCACCCACTGTCACCAGCGCGGCCAATAACGCCAAAGCTCTCACTCGAGAATTCTTCATCATATATGATATAAGTGTAGTGTTTTATTCAATTCCTGATAACCCACTTGGAATCATCAGTTTTATCAACTCAAGATGACGAGTCACCTTGACATGGACCCAGACATGATAGGAAGAAAACACACCGAAATCAACTCAAAACGGCATCTGTCCACACATTTTTTTGCATTTTACGAAAAATAAGTTGGCCTTTTTGTGGAACTTTCATTAAAATTGCTTTTCGCTTTGGCGGCTTGCTGGTGCGGCTGCCCTGTGTGAGAAACACACTGACAAAGCGGAACGTAAACAATAAATAAAATCGGCTCATGTTCAGCAAGATCTGAACAAAGCCACAACATAAAAAAACAAGCGGAACGCCTTGAGGGCGTTCCCCCGGATAACATCCGGCATTCCTCAACTATGTCCTTCAATATGGAAGAAGCTCTGGAGCACACCTTTATGGCGTTTGCTCCTGGCCAGATCGTAAAAGGTTATGTCATCGAAGTACGTCCCAAAGAAGTTCTCGTTGACATTGGTTATAAAAGTGAAGGTGTCATCTCCATTACTGAATTCGATGACCCTGAAAATATTAAGCCCGGTGATGAAGAAGATGTTCTGATCGAACGTCTTGAAGACAAAGAGGGCAATGTCGTCCTCTCCAAGAAGAAAGTCGCCTTCAAACAAAACTGGGAAAGAATCCAGACCGCCTGCAGTGAAGGCGGCATCATCAGTGGCAAAGTCAAATCCGTTGTCAAAGGCGGTCTCATCATCAACGTCGGCATCGAGGCATTCCTGCCCACCAGCCAAATTGACATCATCCCGCCCAAGGATCTCAATGCCCTGGTCGGCCAGACATTTGATTTCAAAATCGTTAAGATCAATCAGGATCGTCAGAACATCGTTCTCTCCCGTCGTGAACTTCTGGAACAGGAACGCAGCGAACGCCGCACCAAGCTCCTCGAAGAAATGGCTCCCGGTGACATCCGCAAGGGTACTGTCAAGAACATCACCGACTTCGGTGCGTTCATTGACCTCAACGGCATTGACGGTCTGCTTCATATCACCGATATGAGCTGGGGCCGTGTCAATCATCCCAGTGAGATCCTCAAGGTCGGTCAGGACATCGACGTGGTCGTTCTGGACATCAACCGCGAGAAAGAACGGGTCAGCCTCGGTCTCAAACAGAAGCTCGCCAATCCTTGGCAGCAGATCTCCATCAACTATCCTGTTGGTTCACGCGTGAAGGGCAAGGTCGTCAACCTCGTTCCTTACGGCGCGTTCATCGAACTCGAACCCGGTGTGGAAGGTCTGGTCCATGTGACCGAATTCTCCTGGACCAAACGCATTGCCAAAGCCTCCGACGTGCTCAAGCTCGATCAGGAGATCGAAGCCGTCGTCATTGGCGCCAACAGCGAAGAACAGAAGATTTCCCTCTCTATCCGCCAGCTCGAAACCAATCCTTGGGAACTGGCCGCCGAGAAATATCCTCCGGGCACCAAGATCAAGGGCAAAGTCCGCAACCTCACCAGCTATGGTGCCTTTGTGGAACTGGAAGACGGTCTGGATGGCATGGTCCATGTCTCCGATCTCTCCTGGACACGCAAGATCAATCATCCTTCCGAAATCGTCAAGAAGGGCGACGAAGTCGAAGCCGTTGTGCTCGAAATCGACAAGGCCAATCAGCGTATCGCTCTGGGCGTCAAACAGCTTGAGACAGATCCGTGGGCCAATATCGATCAGCTCTATCGTGTGGGTGACCTCATCACCGGCAAAGTGACCAAACTCGCCTCCTTCGGCGCGTTCATCGGTCTGCAGAATGAAATTGACGGTCTCGTTCATATCTCCCAGGTGAGCGAAGA
>JAFZAR010000039.1 GCA_017557085.1 Verrucomicrobiota bacterium
AGGATCACAATATGAAATGGAGTGAACGAGATTTCTTGTGGCAGCCCGGCAATATTTCGCATCACTTCGGTAACCTTCACCTTTTAATTGTTTTTCTCCGTCAGGCTCTGTGCTTCCCACAGGATCAGTCATTGGATCCGTCGTATAAACAACTCTTGAATCTCGGCATAGCTCACACACATTTCCTATTGTGTCATAAAGTCCCCAGGCATTCGGTTCTTTTCTTCCAACAGGATGACTTCTCTTTTTACTGTTTTGACCATACCACCCCACTTCATTCACATTATCGCAGATTCCATATAAGCTGGTTATCTCTTTTCCGCTGTTTAAGGATGAAGTCGTCCCGGCACGACAGGCATATTCCCATTGAGCCTCTGTGGGTAAATTGTATTCATATCCATCCGGCAGTCTTCCGGCTTCTCGCTCGATCTCCGTCAGTTTGGCACAAAAAGCTGATGCGTCTTTCCAAGTTACCAATTCCACCGGGTGATCCAGTCCCTTGATCATTGAAGGATTCACTCCCATCAAAGATTCATACTGGGCTTGTGTCACTTCATAGCGGCCAATCCAATATCCTTTTGTCAATGTCACTTTGTGCTGGGTTTCATCATCCAACCGTCCAAGTTCATTTTCCGGACTGCCCATCAGGAATGTTCCCGGTTCGATCCAAACCATATCCAGTTCCACTGGTTTCGATAAAGGTATTGTGTAATTTCTCCCCGGTCTGATGACTGCGGTTTCACTTATTTGCGCATCATTTACCCCATCAGTGAAAATCACATTCTCTGGAATGTCTATGCTAGCCAGACTGCTGCAACCCCAGAAAAGGCTTCCACCCACCTCCCGAACATTGTCAGGAATCGTAATACTTGTCAGACCACTGCAGCCAACGAAGGCTCTTTCTTTGATTTTAGTGACACCTTTACCAATAGTGATATTCTTCAGACCTTTGCAGTTCAAGAAAGCATTTTCTCCGATCTCAGTCACATTGTCAGGAATCATTATGGTTTCCAACTTCCCGCAGTCGGCAAAGGCAAAATCGCCAATCTTCTTCACGTTGGCGGCAATAGTGTAAATGTCTCCGTCTTTTCCTTCAGGATATTGGACTAAAACAGTTTTATCTTTATTGAACAATACTCCATCTACACTGCAATAATTGGGGTTATCAGGAGCCACTAATATTTCCTTCAGACTGCTGCAGCCCAGAAATACACTTTTCCCAATCTCAACCACAGTATCAGGGATCGTGATACTTTCCAAATCACAACAATTAACAAAAGCCTCCTCTTTAATCTGAGTAACATTCCTGCCAATAGTGATATTTTTCATACTTTTGCAATTCAAGAATGCACTCTCTCCGATTTCAGTGACACTGTCAGGAAGAGTCATACTCTCCAGTCTGCGGCAGTTGCAGAAAGTAAAATCTCCAATCTTGGTGATATTGCCCAAGATCGTAATATTCGTCAAATGTGTACTATCATTGAACGCATGATCCCCGATAAAAGTCACACCGGATGGTATCGTAATATTCTTGAGTCCACTGATAAAAAACGCGCTGTCACCTATGGATGTCATACTGTCCGGAAGCGTTATACTCTCCAGGGCAACACAGCACTCAAACGCGCTGGAAGCAATCGAAGTCACCCTTTTACCAATCACTACATTGGTCAGGCTATTGCAATGCTTGAATGTGCAATCTCCAATCTCCTTGACTTTATCGGGAATCGTAATGTTTTGCAGCTTGATGCAAGCAGAGAAGCAACGAGCACCTATGGACGTAACACTATCCGGGATCGTGATATTTTGCAGCTTGTCACAGTCCGCGAACGCGCTGTCACCGATCTCTGTAACACTGTCGGGAATCACGACACTTTCCAGCTTCTTGCAGTTTGAAAAGGCAAAACGCTTGATCGCGGTAACACTGTCAGGAATCGTTACACTGATCAGATTACCGCACTCCACAAAAGCATACATGCCAATACATTTGACTCCTTCAGGTATATGGATATCTCCCTTTATACCTTTGGGGATATAAATAAGCTCCATCACTTTCTTTTTTATCAATATCCCATCTGCGCATTCATACTCCGTATTTCCATTCTCTACCTCTATATCCAGATTTCTGCATTCCTCCAACGCTCCATGCTCAATTCTTTTAACTGAGGCAGGAATGATCACTTTTTTCTTCTGACCTTTTGGACATAAGATCAATGTCTGTTTGTCTTTATCAAACAATACTCCATTCAAACTGCTATAATTGGGATTGCCATCTTCCACTATGATTTCCCCTACATTCCCCATCTGCATTCCAAGCGGATCTATTGACTTGATCCAGGACGGAATAATGATTGTTTCTATGAAACACTCTTTATTTTTTAATAACAATGAATCAATCGCTTTGACTTCATAAGATACATTGTCTACTGTTATTTTTTCCGGAATCCTTATCCCACCCTCCGAGATATCAACAGACACGACTTCTGCAATATTTTTTCTTTCATCCTGATCATACCTGATCACATAACCTATGCTGTCTTGAACTATCGAACTTTGTTTGATCGTTTTGCTGATATTTTTAAATGAAAGGTATGTGTCGATTTCAGACTCGTCTGCTTTCATGATTTCTTCCATGTCATCTATGAAGCAAACAAACTCCCGCACATTCTCCTCGATATTTCCTTTTCTATCGTACTGGCGGAGGATTCCATTCGCATAACGAGATATGTTCTTGCTTTGACAGTAAAACTCTATTAACTGTCTTTTCTTTTCCAGGTATCTTCTAAATATTACCTTCTCGTCACCATGGATTTCCTTTTTTAAATATCCTCTTTCATATTTCTTCTCAACATTACAAGAAGCGGAATCCGTGTCTTTTATCTTTATGATCCTTCCGTCAGAGTCATAAAAGTATTCAATATCACCCAACTTCTTAGGATTTGAACCTTCATATACGATCTCTATTTTTTTATACGGATCTTCCCCTGCATCCCGGAAAAAAGCGATCTCATACGGATCCGCGTTACCCTCATTATATTTATACTCTATCTTGGAGCATCCATACTCATTGTTCTTTAAGTTCGTACCGTTCGCATCAATGTATTCTACAGATATTAATTTATCCCCATCGTAGTTATACCGTTTCCCGACTGTTCCGCCTGCAAGCACTAAATACTTTCCTTCCTCATCCAGACAGCTTATCCGGGTGATCCTTCCTATCGGGTCATGATCGTATGTAAATCCGCCGATTTTCCCGTACTTGCTCTGATATAAATGAGAATACTCATACACATCTGAATATTCTGGATATCTCTTTTGTATGGTATTCTTAGATTGGGCGATCATTGCCAGCACAAAACCATTTTCATCTCTTTGTACCTTATAACTCTCTATTCCAGAGAAATACTCTTTATACGGGAAAAATTCTACTGACGTTGATAGCGTATAGGTATGAGCCCAGTCCAGCATCTCGTGCCGGGTTATCTCTACAGTCTCACTTTTCGTTCCGTTCCGAATGATCGAATAGGTCATTACAGGGATCTCTAATGAATCCAGGACCTTGACACTGTGTACCAGTTTATTATTTTCCAGATACCCTATTTCCAGTATTGAAGGCCTCTCCCGTTTATCATACAGATCATGTTCAATCGGAACCCCCTGTGCGTTCTCATATACGACTCTTCTTAATACCTTTTTCCCAAACAAATAGTATTTTTCTCTTCCCGCGTATTCAAAGCGATAATGTGCATGTCTGTGTTCAACTTGATCTTTAGTCAGCTTACTAATGCCTTCAGGCTTCCCCCATTTTTCCACATAATCAGCGTAATACTCCGGGAACATCTGGATCTGTTCCTGATCACCTACTATCACCAATACAAACAGCATGAACAGCAACTGTACCAGCCGTTCACATGCTCTTCTCTTTCTCTTCCTCCTTATCTTCGCGTAACCTTCAGCTATATCCGCCGCTATCACCAGAGGCTTTTCATTCTCCTTCACGCCTGGACATAGGACTTCTATTTCCTTATAACTCTTCCCAATCTCTTCTAAAATTCTTATCCGTTTTTGCAGTGCTTCTTTTGCCGCTTCATTGCCATTTGCGTTCTCCTCTTTCAGCACTCTTATTGCTTTTATCTCTTCCGCTATCTCAGTCTGCAGTTCCTTCAGTTTTTTCTTCGCCGCTTTCTGCTGTTCCTTTGTCGCTACATAAAATCCTGCTCCTTCATAACTGGCTGCAACCTTCAGCTTCTCCTTGATATGACCTACCCCTTCTATCACTCCTTCCTCAAAGTTATACCGCATTGTTGAAAACGGCCACAACTCGGGCCGTTCATCCCTTATCGCGTAGTATAACCCTGTGGCCAACGCACTCCAGGCCGACTCTACGTTTAGTTCTTTCTTTCCTTCTCTTGCCTCTTCACTGAATATCGGAACCTCTTTGTCTAAATCGAATATTGCCGATGAAAAATAAAGATAAAACTCCTCTGGCTTCCTCTTTAAGCTCAGCTTCTCTTGCAGACTCTCGTAATCTCTCTGGAACTGTTCCTTTATCCTGTCAGCTATGTCTCTCAGTGCCTTAGGCAGTCTCTTGTCATGTTCCTTTACTTCCTCACCGCTCCTCCACTGAAGCGGCAGCATAAAACCATCCTCTCGGATCGGACTCTCTTTCGTAACCAATCCGCTCGTATGCGCGAATAATACCCAGCACTCTCCTTTGGCCGGTATCAGATTTTTTAAGCTGAAATCTTTCTTTCCCTTGAAGTAGTCCTCATGCGGCAGTGTCCCCCAAATCTCTGGCTTGACATGCATCTTCATCGTCAAGTAGCCCAGCTCATTGCTCAGCCTCTTCCACTTGATCTTGGGATTGCTTATCCTGGACCACCAGCCTTCCGCCTTGCAGATCTCTTCCAGCTCTCTTTTCAGCATACTTTCCTACTTGATCTTCAACTCGATCAGTTTGTCTTCTTCAGTCGCAATGACCAGCTTCCCATGTAACTTGACCAGATTGATTCTCGCGTAACTATTTTCTTCTATCTTTCCTAACTCTGTACGGGTGCCATCTTCGCTCAATATTTCTAAGGCTTTATGTTTTTCTTTTGTATCAGATCTTATTATTACTTCTAATGTCTCTTCATCTATACAATCTATATCTACCTGTATGTCTTCTTCCCGATTCTCCAGATGGAATGACTTGTCAAAATTGCCCCGGCGGATCCATGTGTCTTTCTCATCTCTGCTGGCAGCCGCCAGAGACACTTTTTGCTGAGAGTCCTTCAAAAGCATTCTTAAACATTCTTCGTACCAAGCATTAAGACGTTCCGCTACAGATTGTTTTTTCTCTCTGGCCGCTCGGCGGTCCTCTACTTCATCAAACAACCGCTCCCAGGCACTTCGCTCTTCCTGAGTCATCGGCCCTGTTCTATGTGCACTCTTTAATATCGAAAGCATATCGCTTTGATTTTGAGTATATTTAGTCATTGTTTCATTCATAAATTCTGTTTTTTCTTCTATATTTAATACAGGATTTCATCACGTTTTATTCCTTCTCTATCAAGAATTAAAATAATCGTCTCCCGCATTTCATCTAACACCCAATCAGGCGGATAATAGTATTTTTTCTGATTATCCGTTATTTCTTTGCATACTTGACAGCGATCAGCATAAGCCGGATCTGTTTTCCGTTTTTTGCAATAACAGGCTTTCAACTTGTTTACTATCTCACAGCCATTCATTTCATAGCCTTTTTGATCCATTGCCGCGCTGACGGCTGTACATTCTTCTCGGCATTCCGCACGCTTTTTCTCAACAGCACCCAAGGGCATCGCTTTCAGACAGCCATTGCACTTCTCACACTCTCCGTCAAAAGTGATCTCTTCTTTTCCAGAGATTACCACCTTCCGTATTACCTCGTATCGACAGGAAATGTTAGAAATTGTTTCCTGGACTATTCTTACCCGCAAATTTCTCAGAGACAACTCGATCAAATTTTCCAAGGGGTCATTATCCGTTCCATCGGAAAAAATGACTTCTTTGCGCGTTTCTCCACTGGGCAAAAGATCATCCGTTGACACCAGCTCAACCGGGGTACCGTCCACTTTGCCTACTCCCTCTTTCAAAAAATACAACGCCGAAAAACGAGCTATATAACGAAAATAACCTTCTGGTATCGTATCAATTTCTATTTTGGGATTCAGCACAGCCAAATGTATCTTGTTGAGAGCATCTTCTACATAATAATCTATATTCCCTTTGATTATTTTTCCAATCGTGCTCAAAACCATTGATCCATAGCGCTGTTTTAAAACCTTACCCATGAAACTATGAAAAAAATCAGAAACTTCTGTCCCACGATAGACCCCGATCAGCTCTTTGAAAGATTGCTCCGTTACCTTTTCGGACAAATATCGTGCCGCGGCATCCCCATCTTTTCTGAACAGACTGTCCAAAGTAGATAGATTATCCCACTTTCTCGCCTCTAATTCTCTTAGTTTTTCATCACACCAACCCATTGATACCCCAAAACGTGCTTAGCTTATTATTTTAATGCACTTATATCAATAATATTCTTCTCTGTTTTCATAAAATAAAAAGCTCCAGCCAAACTTTTTATGACGAAGACAGCAGTAATGCTGCTATCATAAGATGTTATTATAAGGATATATGCACATCTGTTTTTCAACAACACCTTATATACTTAAGAGTACTCAGAAATTCGTTTTTTAGGGAATTCTGAGGAATTTTCTGCCTCAACGTTGACAACAATGTCTTAGTTTTGATTGGACGATAATGGTGTTTGGGATTCCTGGAGAGCTTGGTAGAAGCCTGGAAGGTCTTTCTTCAGGCGGAGCAGCTTGCCCTGGGTGTTCATAAAACAGTGTTCGGAACGCGCTTCGCAA
>JAFZAR010000338.1 GCA_017557085.1 Verrucomicrobiota bacterium
AGCAGACGGAACAAGATCAAGAGGATCAGCATGGACAGCAGAGTCGGCAGACCGCTGATGCTGAACTTCCATAGCATGTCATTCAAAATAAGGACGATCGCCGCGAAGTATCCAACTTCCCGGTCAAACATCTTTTTGCCAAGGGAATAGGTCAGGATCGCACACAGGAACAGCAGTGCCTGATTAAAGAAAGTGATGAGCATTTCCGGGAAAAAACGCAAAACATCATTTCTTGGAGAGTATTCCAAAGGAATAAGCGGAGATGCGGCTTTCATTAACCCTGCCAGTACGACCGGATAGAGAGGTGGATTGACGATATCCGGATGGTTTCCGTTCAGCATATAATCGCCGTGATTCTGCTCTGCCACCATAAACATACTGGAAATGCGGATATTATCGGTCACATAGCCTTTGCCTTGAGCGATATTGCGGGCCAGCTGCGCCATATCCATCGCTTGCGAGTTGGAAAAATTCCGATACTCCTGCAGATTGTAAAAAGCGAAAAGACAGACAGCTAATAAGAACATGAGCAGATGTTTCCACCAACGTACCGCGCCTTCACTATCGATCGCGTTTACAAATTCCTGTGTCGTTTTCATATAATAATTCTGTTTTCCTTGATTCTAAAGATGTTGCATTTGATATTCATTCAGTTTGCGGTGCAGAGTTCTGCGGCTGATTCCCAGTTTGAGCGCGGCTGCTGTGCGATTGCCTCCGCATTCTTCTAATGCCCTGAAGATAAGCTGTTTTTCTGCTTCTTTAACACTTAAATTGGAACCTCTCTTTGTGGTCTGAGTGGTCGTTTGTGCCGGATGAGAGTCAGTTGGCGACATTAGCGGCGCACCGATCATCACCGTTTCCGGCTGCCAGTTCTTGATGCTGGGCGGCAGATCCCGTACCTGAACAGAGCTTCCGCTGGAAAAGATGACCGCGTGTTCCATGCAGGCACGCAGTTCGCGGACATTACCCGGCCAGGGATACTTTTGCAGCAGCTCCAGTGTAGAGCGATCCAAGGCTGTTACCGATTTATTGTTTTCCTTGGAAAATTCCCTCAGGAACTTTGCTGCCATCAGCGGGATATCCTCGACTCGTTCACGCAGTGGCGGGATTACGATTTCCACGACTCGCAGACGGAAAAAGAGATCTTCCCGGAAAGTACCTTCCCGCACCATTTTTTCCAAATCCTTATTGGTAGCGGCGATCAGACGTACATCCGTGGTGAGAGTACGGTTAGAGCCGACCCGTTCAAAAGTCCTTTCTCCCAGGAATCTCAGCAGTTTGACCTGGATAGAAGCATCTATTTCACCGATCTCATCCAGAAATAAAGTCCCTCCGTTGGCCTGTTCAAAGCGGCCGATCCTGCGTTCATTGGCTCCGGTAAAGGCCCCTTTCTCATGACCGAACAGTTCGCTTTCCAGCAGATTTGCGTTCAACGCGGCGCAATGGGTCGTGATCATCGGGGCACGTGCTCGGGGACTAAGCTGATGGATCGCTTTGGCGATGACCTCTTTGCCGGTACCGCTTTCGCCTCGCAGCAGAACAGTCGCCTTACTGGGAGCTACCTGATTGACTATTTCTAAAATCTTATGAATTGCGGGGGATTCTCCCACCACATTTTCCAGACCGAACCGATTGCTCAGCTGGCGGTGCAGGGTAGAATTCTCTTCCTCCAGCTTGCGGTGTTTCAGGGCACGGGCGATGCGCATTTCCAGTTCATCGATCTGCATCCTTCCCTTGGAAATGTAATCATCGGCTCCCTGTTTCATCGCGTCCACGGCCACATCTTCCGAACCGTAGGCGGTCATCAGGATGCAGACGGGCGGATGAGGACGGCTTTTGGCGCGGCGGATCAGATCGAATCCATCCTCCTTGCCGGACATCCGCAGATCTGTCAGGATCACATCGAAATTTTCTTCTTCTACCAGTCGGATGGCGGACTTCAGATCCTGTGCCAGGTAAATATCAAAATGATCTTCCAGTGCCGCGTTCAATCCTTCGCGGGTCGTGCGTTCGTCATCAACGATCAATAATAATGGCAGACTCATATACTACTATAGCTCCTGGTGGGCTTCCGGGGTGTCGGTTTTCCTGGGTTCGGGATCATTGACCGGATTCAGCAGATGAGGTTCCGGTTCCTGCAGCGGCAGAAAGATCCGAAACTCGGTACCGCGTCCGGGCTGACTTTCCACTTCGATGCGTCCTTTATGTGCGCGCACGATGCGCTGGACGATCATCAGTCCCAGTCCGGAACCTTTTTCGCGAGTGGTAAAGAAGGGGGTAAAAAGGTTTTTCAGTTGTGCCTGTGACATTCCCGGCCCGGTATCGCTGATGCAGACCCAGATCCAATGCACGTTTTGATTCGTCTTCAGCAGCAGACGGCCTCCGTTGGCCATCGCCTGGATCGCGTTTTTGATCAGGTTTACCAGAACCTGCTTCATCTGTTCCACATCCATGTTGGCCAGCGTCAAATCTTCCTGAAGATCCAGCTCTACCAGAATTTGACGGTTTTCGATCTCCGGCCGCATCAGTTCCGCTACATCCTTGACCACATCGTTCAGCAATGCCATTTTTGGCTTGGGAGGAGTATTCCGCATGGCTTGGAGGAATTGCGTGGTGATGTAATCCAGCCGGGCGATTTCACCGCGGGCGATTTTCAAATACGAATCCAGTTTACCGATCGAGCCTTTTTGTTCTTCGGTTGGGGCACTGGGAGCGGTCTTTTTCTTCTTGCGGAGGAAAGAGGAAGTCAATGTAGTGGTCTCCATCACGTCCGTTTGAGGATTCAGAGAGGTTTCCAGCTTGCGCAGCTCTCTGGACATGAGCTGCAAATGGATGCTGAGAGCGTTCAGCGGATTGCCGATCTCATGGGCGACACTGGCCGCCAGCAGAGTCAGAGCGGCTACCCGTTCGCTTTCCATGGCTTTGAAAGTTTCTTTCCGGGTTTGGGTCACATCATGCAGTATCAGGACGATACGATCCTCCTCATCCTTGACACTGGGCAGATGCGCCACTTCCAGACGGATGAACCGCTGCACCGGATAAGAGATCT
Source organism: Verrucomicrobiota bacterium (assembly GCA_017557085.1). Lineage (GTDB taxonomy): Bacteria > Verrucomicrobiota > Verrucomicrobiia > Limisphaerales > UBA1412 > UBA1412. The sequence goes on from JAFZAR010000338.1 coordinate 3,050, forward strand.
CGAACTCATGGCGCTGGAAAACGCCTTCGCTTTCCGCGGCCGCTTTTGCCAGATCGTTCCAATTCAAGTCCGGCAGATAACGCCGTATCTCGTGAGATTCGTCTATATTTTCAGGAATACCCAGAAGGTTCTCGACCGCTGCGTTCAAATAAAGAATACCGCCGGAGAGATTTGTGACGACAACACCATCTTCGATCGTGTTGAACAGCATTTCAAAAAAGGAACGCTCACGTGCCAAACGTTGAATGACCACCTGCAGTTCTTCGGTCGGCAGGCATTCCAGATTGCCCAGAGCCTTATCCAAAAAGCGCATTCTTTCCCGCTGACGGCGTTTCGCCTCTGTATCTGACTTCAGAGCCATTCTTTCTTTTTGATGTAGAGATATATCAGACAGGTGCTGATGATATTGATGGCCCAGACCCAACATCGGTTCCAGGTGGGATCGTCACCGAATTCCCAAAAGTCCAGATTCATTCCGTACCAGCCGCCGATCAGAATAGTGGGTGTAGTCAGGATCGTGAACAGCGTCAGCACCTTGATGACTTCGCTGGTGCGGTTACTGCTCATGTTCAGGTACACTTGCAGGATGTTGGTCAAGTTGTCTGTGTAGCTGGTGGCAATATCGTTGATGTGGGAAAGATGGTCGTAAACGTCTCGATAGTAGGGGAGTAAATTGGATTTGATCAGAGGGTAATCGCCGCGGCCCAGTTTGGACAGCACATCTTTCTGCGGCATAATGATCTGTTTCAGGTGATAGACCTCTTTTTTGGTTTTGATGATGTCATTCAGCACCGAACTTTTTTCGTCCTCGTTCAGCACCCGATCCTCCAGTGCAGCCACTTCACTGGCAAGCTCATCCACAGCCGGCGCGTAATGTTCCACGATCGCGTCCATCAGCTGATGTGCCAGATGGTCCGGTGTTTTCACCGGCAGCTTGCGTGTCCTTTCGCAGCGTTCGGCCACGTTTTGGATCGCTTTCAGCGTCACATAGTGGAATGTAACGATAAAGTTCTTGCCGATGAAGAAGTTCATTTCGCTGGTATCGAACACGCCGTCCCGACGGCTGTAGTCCACCGCGTGAAGCACTACGAACAGATAGGGATTGGTGAACTGATCCCCTTCCTTGGGGATGTATTCATCCAGCTTGGGACTGGGACTGACCTGGATACAGTCCTCAATGGAAAGAGGGTGGAAGTGGAATATATCTTCCAAGACCCATTTTGTTTCATTAGGGGTAGGGTTTTCCATATCTACCCAGAGAAAAAGATTCGTATCAGTGAGCAGCGTTGGCATCAAGAACGGCTCTAAGTCCTTGGAATGCAAACGTCCCTGGGATGTAAAAGCATAAGACCTCATCATAAGCGTGATTTCCTACAGACGGTTCCTGCAATCATTCCCCCGGTGGAGAAATGGTGATTCCGAGCCGCATCCCTGGAGCGGCCCGTCGTGACACTTTGTCACATGACCCCCTTTCTATACCCCCTTACGCACTAAAGGTCAAGCAAACCTGGCCGGAATCCACAGGAATAATGATGACTGACAGTATTTATCGGACTTTGCTGATTTTTATCGGTGTTTTTAATAAAAACTTGTCAACATTGAGAAGTTGTTTTATATAGCACTTGTTTTGAATGTGTTAAAGACATAACACAGATCCGCCATCGGACAGAGCATGGAGAAGAAAAGACAAATCAGGAAGAACGCTTTTACACTCATCGAGTTGCTGGTCGTCATCGCGATCATTGCCATCTTGATGGGATTGCTTCTGCCGGCGCTGTCTAAATCCAAAGCCTATTCTCAGGGAATGGTCTGCGTCAGCAATATGCGCCAGCTTCTTCTGGCCATGCAGATGTATTCCTCCGATTACAATGACGGGATGCCCTGGCCGAACCTGGG
>JAFZAR010000339.1 GCA_017557085.1 Verrucomicrobiota bacterium
AAATATAGTCAGTGCCGTACTGGCGGTTGAGAAATTCGCAGTATTTCAGACCGGATATCTTGGCCAGTGCGTATGCCTCGTTTGTTTTTTCCAGCTCGCTGGTCAGCAGACAGTTTTCCTTCATGGGTTGTGGAGCCATACGAGGATAGATGCAGGAGGAACCGAGAAACTCCAGCTTTTTGCAGCCATTCTTCCAGGCGCTGTGGATGACATTCATCTCTAAGATCATGTTGTCATACATGAAATCAGCCAGCGCACTCTGGTTGGCCACGATGCCGCCCACTTTGGCTGCGGCCAGAAAGACATATTCCGGTTTTTCGGTTTCAAAAAATTTTTCTACCGCGTTCTGACGGGTCAGATCCAGCTCCTTATGAGTGCGTGTGACAAGATTGGTATAGCCTTGTCTTTGCAGTTCTCTCACGATGGCCGATCCGACCATGCCCCGGTGTCCGGCGACGTAGATTTTCGCGTTTTTCTCCATGTTACTTGATGATGCCCTTTTCGAGATATTCCACCAGATTGGTGTGGATATGTTCCTGAGCGCGTTCCACGGCGACTTTCTTCATATCGTGTTCCACCATGATCCGAACCAGATCTTCAAAACTGGTCTGAGTCGGATTCCAGCCGAGTTCCTTTCTGGCCTTGGTAGGATCGCCCCACAGATTGACCACATCAGTGGGTCTGTAGAAATCAGGACTGACTTCGACCAATACTTTGCCGGTGGCCTTGTCGATGCCTTTCTCGTCAATGCCTTTGCCCTGCCATTCCAGTTCGATGTCCGCGTAGTGGAAAGCCAACTGGCAGAATTCCCGTACACTGTGCTGCACACCGGTGGCGATAACAAAGTCTTCCGGCTTATTGTGCTGAAGGATCAGCCACATGCACTGCACATAATCCTTGGCATAGCCCCAGTCGCGCAGGGAGGAGAGATTGCCCAGGTAGAGCTTTTCCTGTTTTCCCTGGCGGATACGGGAAGCGGCCAGTGTGATCTTGCGTGTGACAAAAGTTTCACCCCGGCGTTCGCTTTCATGGTTGAAAAGGATGCCTGAGCAGCAGAACATATTGTAGGCTTCGCGGTATTCCTTGGTGATCCAAAAACCGTACTGTTTGGCTACGGCATAAGGAGAGTAGGGATGGAAGGGAGTGTTTTCATTTTGCGGGACTTCTTCCACCTTACCGTAAAGTTCCGAGGTGGATGCCTGATAGATTCGACACGTTTGAGTCAAACCGCTTAGACGAACTGCTTCCAGTATCCTCAGAACGCCGGTCGCGTCCACATCGGCCGTCAGCTCCGGCTCGTCAAAAGAGACTTGGACATGGGATTGCGCAGCCAGATTGTAGATCTCATCAGGGCGAACTGATGAAACGACCGCCATTAGACTCATGGAATCGCCCATATCCCCATAATGCAGATGAAATTGGGGATTTCCCTCCAGGTGTGCGATACGTTCCCTGAAGTCCACGGAAGAACGGCGAATGATGCCGTGAACATCATACCCTTTTTCCAAAAGTAACTCTGCCAGATAGGAACCATCCTGTCCGGTAACGCCCGTGATCAATGCCTTTTTACTCATACAATCTCCCTTTGGACGCGTGTTCCGCGTCTCCAGACGGGATTAGTTTACACTTTTTTTTATATATGTGAATAGGTCATATTGGCTTTTATTTGGATTATATTGACTTTTTGGACATGAATGATAATATAAGCCCGATGGAAACCGAGCGGAAGAGGTCGCTTTTCTCCGGTGAATCCAATTTCATAGTGGATTCCAAGCGTGTGATTTATACTCCAGGATTTTTTGCCAGGAGCGCTCTTTTGCATTTGCAGGAGATCGGCCGTTTGCAGGCCATGCAGCCTCACACCTGCACTCGTTCCAATCTCAGCTCCTATCTTTTCTTTTTTGTTATATCAGGTTCAGGAACAATAAAGTATGATGAAAAAGAATATCCGTTGGATCCGGGGAAATGTGTTTTTATTGACTGTCACAAGCGTTATTCTCACAGCACGGATGTCAGGCTTTGGAATCTGAAATGGATCCATTTTTACGGGCCGTCTCTCAGCAATATCTACAACAAATACCTGGAACGCGGCGGCCAATGCTGTTTCAAGCCGCGGGATATCGCTCATTTTTCTTCTCTTTGGGAGATTCTTTTTGATCTCTCGTCCTCCTCGGATCATCTGCGGGATATGAAGATAAACGAGCATCTGGCCTCGTTGCTCACACTCATCATGTCGGAGAGCTGGCATCCCGGTATCCGCAATAAAACATCCAAAAGACGAAACCTGCTCCAGATTCAGGAATATCTGGACAAGCATTTTAACGAGAAGATCGCTCTGGATTTCCTGGCTCAGAAGTTTTTCATCAATAAATTCTATCTGACGCGCATTTTTCGGGATCAGTTCGGTATGACGCTCAATAACTACATTCTCCAGAAGCGGATTACCCAGGCCAAACAGCTTTTGCGGTTCAGCGATCTGACGCTGGATCAGATTTGTGTTCAGTGCGGTATGGAGGATCCCGGCTATTTTTCGCGCATCTTCAAAAAAGTGGAGGGCATCAGTCCCAGTGTGTACAGAAAGAATTGGTAATGAAAATATGGAATAGTAACCGGTATCGGCTTTTTATTTGTGTGTGGATGCTTTGTGTTTGTGCTGTTTTGTGCAGTGCGGAAATTAGCAAAGGCGATTATCCTTTAGTTTATCCGGATGTTTTCAAGCAGGATAACCAAACGCTCCTTCACTTCAAATGGCGTGCCGATATGACAAACTATCAACATGCCGTGATCAAGTCGGGCGAAGGGAAAGTTGTTGCACAGCTCGACCGTCCGGCGAACTTATGGGTAACAGGTAATATTGCGGATGAAAAGCTTTACCTGTACGCATTGGATGAAAAGGGAAATGAAAGCGAGACAGTTGAGTTTGATA
>JAFZAR010000340.1 GCA_017557085.1 Verrucomicrobiota bacterium
ATACATGGACAGCGACCGGGCTGAGTGCCAATTCCCTGAGCGGAGAACAGACTTATCAGACAGATCCGCAGGTGGTGAACGGGATCCTTCAGGATCTTGCTAAAACAGAGGTATTGGACGTAACCAAAGAAGTGGTGAATGATTTTTCGGAGTACGGTCTGGACAAACCGTTCCAGAGGATCGTGACGACAGGTTCCAAGGGGGACTTGCAGCAGGTGGATTTTGGTGTCGTAGTCACGAATGAAGATCCGCCGGAGGAAAAAATTTACGTGCGCTGCAAAGAAAACGGAGGATTGTCACTTCAGACTTCCGTGTACGAGGTATCCGCGAAGGACGCTCTAAAATTCCCCACGGAAGCGTTCCAGCTGTATCCCAGAGATATCATGATTTTCAGCACGAATGATTTCAGGCAGATGAAATTCCGACTGGGAGATCGTGAGCGCATTATCAGCCGTGAAAAGAAGCGTGTCAAAAACGTAAATGGCAAGAAGGTCGAGGAATTTTCATACAAGATCAAAGGCTATGATGACACAAAGGAACCGATCCCGGAAGCAGTCATTTTACTGATGGATGAGTTTGCATACCGTCTGGGGGAATTGCGCGCCGACAGTTGGCTCTATATGGGGGACGAAGTCCCTGCCGAGTTTGAAGTGAAAGAGGCGGCCCGTTCTCTGCTGGTGGAATACAAAGTCAATGGCAAGAACGTGGAAAAGGAGATTCTTTTTTCTGATCTCAAAGTGGATCTGATGCCGGTCGGGATCGTTAAGATGAACGGGAAAATGTGGATCTTCAGATTTCCGCCGGCGACGTATGAATACTACGCGGATCTGCTGGGCATTTTGATGGGAAGGGAAGGACTTGGAAAAAAATAAACAGATGACTCCGGATAAACCGGAAGCGCGAAAAGGTTTTTGCGATTTCGTGTGCCGGAAACGGAAGATGCTCCGCTGGATCTTTTATCCGGTGTGGGGCATAGTCCTTCTGTTGTGTTTCACTTTTATCTGGCTGGCGACGATTGGATTTCCTGATTTCGCGACCAGAGAGATCACCCGGGAATTAAAAGAGCGCGGCTTTGATTTTACCGCACAGAAATTGAAGCTCTCCTGGAATCTGGGAGTACAGGCGCACGGGCTGAATTTGTCACAGGATAAAGAAGGTTCCGCAAAATTTTATCTGGCTTCCGCGCTGTTGAATTTAGATTTCTGGGGATGGATGCACGATCAGGGATTGATAGATTCCATTACGATACAGGAAGCCAACTTGAGCTGGCCGTTAGGTGACAGCCCGGAAGATTCGCTGAAGATCGAGGAGATATCCGGCGCGATGGCTTTTGATGAGAAAGAGAAAAATGTCTGGACTCTGCGCGATCTGCGGGGGAAACTTTTGAATACCCGGATCCAGATCGGCGGTGAGATGATCCACGCGAATATGCTTTCTTTCAAACAGAAGAAAGAAAGAGACCCCGAAGCGCTGGAAAGAACACGGCGATTCATCAAAAGGATCCTGGATACCTTGCGGACTTTTGATACACAGATCCCGCCCAAACTGATTTTGAATATCCATCTGGACGCGGCGGACTGGCTGGCATCCAGCGCGGATATTGTTTTCGATTTGCAGGAGGTGCGGAAGAATCTCGGAATGGGCAAGCACTTCCGAGTCCAGCTGTCATTAGATGATTTTCAGGATGACTCCGCGCAGCGTGCATTGAAGATCAATGCCAGTCTGATGCAGGTGCAGGGGCCGCAGCTGAATCTTTATCTGGATCAGATCGCGCTGAATGGAGCACTGGTTTTCACCACGAAAGATATGATCCCGCAAAAATTCGATTTGACCGGCAACGCGGGATGGATCTCGAATCAGGTTTGTCTGGCACAGGATCTCCATTTTGATTTGACGGCAAAGCGCATCCCCGAAGAAGAAAAGAAAATTTCCATGGCTTTGGATCTGAAAACGGATAACTTTCAGGTTCACGACATCGGCAGCGTGAAACGAGTGGACTTCCACACGGACTGGGTCGGGAACTGGGATTTTGAGAAAGATGTTTTTGATATTTTCAGTCCAGAGAGGTTCAAGGATTTTGATTTGGTGCATTATCAGGAATTGCTGGATCATCCCGATTTTCCCCGGCAGGCGAATGTGCAGTTTCATTTTGCCCAGCCGGAAACGATCTGGGGAAAAATGGATTGGATCGACGTGGATATAGATGCCAGTAACAGGGCTCCCGAAGAATACACGCTGTGGAATACAGAGGAATACGGTCCATGGCGCTGGGTGATCCCATTGAAAGTGGATTGTAAATTGGATTTTGGCGGGATAGACATTTCTGAACCGGAGATCGTTTCCGATCAGATTTCTTTAGAACTGGGATGGGCCGCGCCGACGTTTTCGATCAAGAAGATTTACTCCGCTCTGCATCATGGCGAGCTGAATTTAGCGGCCGATCTGAATTTGGAAAGCCGTGTAGCTCACGGTAAAGGTGAAATCAATTTCAACGCGCACCGTATGGCGCACCTGTTGGATGCTCCCGGCCGCCGTTGGCTCTCTCAATACGGATGGAATGAAGATCACCCTCCCACCGTGACCGCTGAGGCAAAAGTGAAACTGGCGGAGTGGACGAATCTGAAGCCGGACTGGAAAAACGAGGTGCTGCCTTCGTTGGAGCTGCAGGGACATCTTCAGGGAACGAACGCGAATTTCAGAGGGATCCCGGCTTTGTCGGCGGAAGGTGATTTTTGTCTGACGAATAATTTCTGGACATTGCCGGATTTCAAAGTCGTTCGTCCGGAGGGGAACCTGATTTTCACTTATAAGGAAAATTCCACAACACATGATTATTTCTGGGATTTCACAAGCGACTGTAATCCCAAGGCGCTGGGCTCGGTCCTGGGCGAAGGTGCCCAGAAAGCGCTGGATATGTTTGAATTTACCGAACCGCCGCATATCGAGGCAAAACTCTGGGGCCGCTGGCACGATCTCAGCAAGAGCGGGCTGGACGGAACAGTGAAGGCGAAAGATTTTGTTTTCCGGGAACAGGCGCTGGAAAGTATATCCTCTCATGTAACCTATACGAACGGACTGGTTCGCGCGACGGGGACAGAGCTGTTTCTTCCGACGATGCCGGAGCCGTTCACTGTAGATGGAAAAACAAATTTAGTATCGGGTCAAAATCTGAAAGTGGACGAGGTGACCTTCTCCGCGGATGATCAGCAGGTTCGCATCACGAACGGAGTCTGTCATCTTTATCCGCGGCTCGTCACACAGATGATAGGACCGGTAACGGATCGTGCCATGGAGAATTATCACTTCATCGCGCCGCCGGATGTGATCGTCAACGGGATGATCCCGGTCGAGGAAGCGGAACATTCTTTTATTGATTTTGAATTGGCACAGTCCAAGGGAATGAAGTGGTGGAAGATCTATCCTGAAAACCTGACCGGATTGGTGCGCTGGCAAGGAGATCAGTTGTCCCTGACAAATCTGTCGGCGGATTTCCATGGCGGCAAACTAAAGGGATGGGCCGCGTTTGATTTCACCGAGCAAAAATCCAAAAAAGCTCGAAAGGAAGAAAAAAAGGAAACAGGCGCGGATTTCAAGTTTGATGCGAATTTTGAAAACTGTCAGCTCAAGCCTTTCATGGAATGTTTTAACGCCAAGACCAATACATTGGCCGGAACGATGAACGGACGGTTGGTAATAACAGAGGCGAACACTTCCGACTGGGACAGCTGGAACGGTTATGGTTCCTTGCATATCACGAACGGATTGATCTGGGATATTCCGGTATTCGGATTATTCTCCGGACTGCTGAATGAGATTTCTCCGGGTCTGGGCAATTCTCAGGCGACACGCGGCGGCGGTTCTTTCATCATCACAAATTCCGTTGTTCGCACAGAGGATCTGGAGATCGCTTCGCCTACTTTCCAAATGCTTTGCAAGGGAACAGTTGATTTCCAAAGAAATTTAGATTCCCAGGTGGATATCGATATTTTCAAAGGCTGGGGTGATATCGGCAAGGTGATCAATTTCACAACAACACCTTTCCGCCGGGTTTTCCGCTGTTCCGTAAAGGGAACTTTTGAAAAGCCGGAGATCCAGTTCCTTTATCTGCCCAAGGCCGTTATGACACTGGTCCATCCGGTCAAGTCGTTAAAAGAACTTTTCAATTCTGGCAAGACGAAAGAACTGGAAGAATCGGAGAAACCTGCCCCGAAGAGCCAGAATCCTTCCGGCAAACCTTTGGTTCTTCCGCGAAAGGAATAAAATTTTAAAGATAGATCAAATGATGAAAAAAAGAGTGCTTGTTATTCTTTCGGGCTGTGGAGTCCGGGATGGTTCTGAGATACACGAAGCCACGCTGATCCTGCTGGCTTTAGACCGTGAGGGAGCGGAAATCTGCTGCGCGGCTCCTGATATCCCGCAGACCCAGTGTGTAGATCATTACCGTGGGGTTTCAGTCCGGGAAAACCGTAATGTGCTGGCGGAATCCGCGCGCATTGCCCGCGGCAAGATCGTTCCGTTGACCCAGGTAGATTTATCCCAAATAGACGCGGTCGTCCTTCCCGGCGGACTGGGTGCGGCCACGAATCTCTGCGACTTTGCTCTGACATCGGGGAGCGTTACCGTGGAGCCTTCAGTCAAGAAGGTCCTGCTGGACGCGCAGGCGGCCGGCAAGCCGATTGGTTTTGCCTGTATCGCGCCTGTGATCGCGGCAGCTCTCTTTGGCTCAATGGGTGTCCGTTATACAATAGGCAGAGATCAAGGCATCGCGGCACGGCTTGCTTCCACGGGTGCCGTTCATGTGGAGACCGCTGTCACCGAAACCGCGGTGGATTCCCGTTTGAAGATCGTTTCCACGCCGGCTTATATGCTGGCCGGACGCATCAGCGAGGTGGAAGCGGGTGTCACGGCGATGGTCCGTGACGTGCTGAAGATGGCCTGAGATCTCGTGAAGGAACAGCTGCCAACAGTCACGGTCATTATCCCGGCTCGTCCGGGGAACTCCCAGGTTCCGGCTGCCGAAGCCGCGCGGCGGATGGATTATCCCGCCGAACTCCTGGAAGTTCTGGTCGTGCGCGGACAGCAGCCTTCCGTCCAGCGAAATATGGCCTTGCGTCAAGCCAAGGGTGAACTCATTTATTTTCTGGATGACGATTCCATTCCGGAGAAAGATGCCCTTCGCCGCGGGGCTGAACTTTTCAAAGACGCGGCCGTCCAGATCATAGGCGGTCCGAATCTTTGTCCGCCGGAGGCTCCTGCCCTGGAGCAGATCTTTGCCTGGACGATGGCCAGCTGGGTCGCGTTTGGTCCCAGCCGTGCCCGTTATGCTTCGGTAGGTTCTGTCAGACCCACTTCCGAGAAAGAACTCATCCTCTGCAACATGATGGCACGCCGGGAGACCCTTCTCCGGCTGGGAGGTTTTGATGAGGCGCTTTACCCGAACGAGGAGAACGCCCTCATGGATGAGATCCAGAAGCAGGGGGGCAAACTTCTTTATGATCCCGGTTTTATTGTTTATCGCCGGCCGCGCCGTTCCTTCCGGGCATTTTGCAAGATGCTGATGACCTATGGCCGCGGCCGTGCCGAGCAGTTCCGTCTCCATCCGGGGCCGGGTTCTGCGCTGAACCTGATCCCGCCGGCGTTCTGTCTTTTCATTCTGGCCACTCCGTTTGCTCCGCTTTGGGCGGCTCCGCTCTGGGGACTTTACTGGCTGATCCTGCTGGTGCAGACTCTTTGTATAGGAAAGGGAGTCCGCCGTCTGGGAGTCTTTCCGTTCCTGTTCCTAACCCATCTGCTTTATGGTTTGGGTTTCTGGAAGGGGCTTTTCACTCATCCAAAGCCTAGACCCCAATCCACTTACGACGCGATAGAGATCAGCCGTCATTGAAGCAGAGCCCGCTGTTTTATTTGTAAGTATTTTTCTCACTTTTTTGAATCTTTGTGACGGTGCGGTAATACGAAATCGCAGAGATTCAAAGAAATAGGTTGAAATCCTATAACAGAAATGCATATAATACCAACGTCTGTGTGTTGACTGTCACATGCCAGCGGTCCGGAAACACATTGAAATGCTTTTTTGCTTATGAGTGAGACACTTAAACAATTTCAGGCTTATTATGGTGTACTGTCAGAGGGAGTCATTGTTGTCACCAAAGACGGCGAGATCGTTTGGACTAATCCTTTTGCCACTAAAAATTTGCCTGGTTATCTCGTTGGAGAAAAGTTTCATGACGTTTTTCCGAGCCAGTATTTTCATCAAACGAGGAATAAGAGTATCGCTTGTTTTCGCCGGGGGTCTGTCCATATCCACTTTTCTATCGATGAAAACGCCTATCACTCCAGGGTTTATCCCAGCATATTGCATGACATGGGGCAGTCGTTTCCCAAATACCGGATCGCGACATTCCGCAAGCTGGAAAAAAACATTGAGGTAGATGAAGATGTAGATCAGCTTTTTTCAGTCATCCTGAGATATATCCCTTGTCAGCTCTTTATTAAGAATCCCAGCAACCATTTTATTTACACGGTGGCGAACCGTGATTTTCTGGAATACTATAAACTAACTGAAAATCAAGTTGTTGGACATGATGATTTTGAGATCTTCGATCCGGAAGTCGCCCGCCAGCTGCGTGAAAATGATCTCAAGGTTTGCAGCAATGAAGGTACCATCTTCCGCCTGGATGAAGATATTTCCTTTCAGCGCAACAGAAAAGATGTCTTTAAGAGTCTGAAAATCGCTTTCAGAAACAGCAAGAATGAGCTGTTGATGTTGGGTATCTGTGTGGATGTCACTGACATGACCCGTCTGTTCAATCGCGAAAAACTGCTCAATACGTGCATCAATATCTTCATTCAAACCACTGATTTCAGGGCATCTCTGCAAAACATGCTGCAGCTGATCTGCTTTGATATGAAGGCGGACGAGGCCTTTCTCTGGAAAGTCAATGAAGAGGAAAAATCTTTGGTACTGGAGCATAATTTCACGATGCTGCGGTTTAGGAACAGTCAAACGGATCACGTGGCGTATGATCCAAAAAGTCCTCTCTTAAAGAGTATTCTTAGCAAAAAATATGAGCTGGTTCCGTCAAATTCTCCCGAAGTACATGCCTTGTTCGGGGAGGAATTCAAAAAGAAAAATGACGAGAAAGAAAAGCAGATTTTTATTTCATCCATAAAAACTTATGGAGATTTTTCGGGGCTGTTCGGATTGGTTTTCGATCCGGATCGGGTCCAGTTATGCAAAGAAGACTGTGAAACGCTGGCTGCCTGCGGACATTTGATCGAGGCTATCATGGGACAGATAGACTCCTATAATCAGGTAGTCCACGCGGCTGAGGTCGCTCAGAAAGCGGATAAAGAGAAGAGCAATTTCCTGGCAACGGTTTCCCATGAGATCCGTACTCCGCTGAACGCGATCATCGGGTTCTCGCAGCTGCTGAAGGATACTAATATTTCCAAAGATGACAAACTGGAGTACATCAACAATATCATGGTGTCCAGCGAATCACTGCTGACACTGATCAATGATATTCTGGATCTCTCCAAGCTGGAAGTGGATCAGATGCCGATCATCCTTTCCGAGACAGACATGTACACTTTCTGCAAAGATGTCTCTCTGGTATTCACTTACGCTTCAAAGAAAAAGAATCTCCACCTGATCCTGGATATTGATGAGAATATGCCGATCCTTTTTGTGGATAACATCCGCATGAGACAGATCTTCTTCAATCTGATCGGCAACGCTGTCAAATTCACGGAAGAAGGCAGTATCACTTTCAAAGCGAAATTTACAAAGAAAACCAGTTCCGTTGGCGATTTCTTCTGCAGTGTGACCGATACAGGCGTAGGGATCTCTCAGGCGGATATCGAGAAAATCTTCACACCGTTTGTTCAGGTGGAAAAAATGAGCGGCAACTACATGGCTGCCCGCAACGGAACGGGATTGGGATTGCCCATTTCCCGGAAACTGGTGGAACGCATGGGAGGAAAGCTGGAAGTTGACAGTGAGTTAGGCAAAGGCACCTGTTTCTCCTTTACGATCCCCAATGTCAAATACGATGAAAACAGAAGTGTTCAGATCGTCAAAAAACAGACTGTTGCCAAATCTTCTTTCACCTTTAAGAACAAGGTTTTGGTTGTAGATGATGTTTTGATGAACCTGAAAGTCATCGCCGCTTTGCTGAATAATCAGAAGGTCAAATACAGTATGGCATCCTCCGCCAGTGAGGCTCTGGAACTGATGGAAAAGGAAGAGTACTCATTGGTGATGACAGACTTGTGGATGCCGGAAATGAATGGCATCCAGCTGGCTCAGGAGATACGCAAGCGCAAATACAAGGCCAAGATCGTTGTCATTACCGCGGACACGGATGCCGGTATTGTCTATAATGATTTCTTTGACAATGTCTTGATAAAACCTGTCACCAAAGCGAGTTTAACTAAATTGTTGAACGAAGTAAGCGATTAACCGCAAGCCGGTCATCATTTAAAGCCACAGAGGAGCGAACTGTTCCCTGTGGTTTTTATTTTTTGGAGACCTTTTCAAAAGACTTATGCAGACTGCCCATCCGGTACCCCAGCATATCCAGGCAGACGTGGGCATAGCCGATCTCCAAAAGCTTGTCGGCGATCTGCTTGAAAAGGGAAGGTTCCGCGCAAAGTTGGACTAATTCCACGGAGCCTGTTTCCAGTCGGGCCAGCGCGCCGGTCGAAACTTCATGATGGCGTACCCTTATCACTTGAAGCCCAAGGGAATGGATAAACTCCTCAGCGGCTTCGATCATCTTTATTTTTTCCAGAGTGATCCTGCTGCCGTAGGGGATGCGTGTTGCCAGGCAGGGCATAGCGGGCTTGTTTGCGGTAGGCAATCCCAGCGTGGCGGAAAGCTCCCGGATCTGTGCTTTGGTGATCCCCAGTTCCCGGAAAGGAGAACGGATCCCCAGTTCTTTGATGGCCAAAGCTCCCGGACGATAGTCGGAGGCATCATCGGCATTAGATCCATCCAGAACATAAGCCAGACCCTCCTGTTTGGCTGTCTCAATGAAATGGGAGAAAATGTTTTTCTTGCAGTAGTAACAGCGGTCGTGTGGGTTAGCCAGAAACTGAGGATCGCTGAATTCGGTGGAAGTATGGATCCTCAAAGGAATACCCAGCTCCTTTGCCGTGCGGATGGCCGCATCCCGTTCGCTGGCGGGCAGACTGGGAGATTGGGAGAGAACAGCCAGCATTTTCAGTCCGGGTGTCTGCCGGGCCACAGCCGCCAGCAAGGTGGAATCCACCCCGCCGCTGTAAGCGATCAGCGCACTCCCGTAAGATGTTAAGAGTGTCTGGATCTGCTCCAGCAGGATCTGATTGGCGGTGTTCATGATTTCAGGATTTCCTGAACAACGATCTTCATCCCTTCCACATGAACGATTTTGACAGGAGCACCCTTTTCGATTCCTTCGCCGGCGGTGATGGCATCCAGTATCTGGTTGCCTACACGGATCTTACCACAGGAGTAAAGACGGGTTTCCGCGGTGCCGGTCTGTCCTACGAGGTTTGACGGCAGTTCCTCCCCGGCATCCCCATGGATGGAACGGTCAGAGATAAATCTTTGAATAAAAGCGCTTTTAGGGATAAAGCGGAACCAGAGCGCCAGGGCGATCATCAAAATGATAACAGAGCAGATCAAGACCCATATACCGGTCTCTGTGCCGTAATCCCGATAGGAAAAATAGACCCCTGTCCCCATGAGAACGGTTCCGATCGCGCCGGCGATCATTCCGGGCAGAAGTGTTTCAAGCACAATGAGTAAGATTCCAACACCGATAGTAATGGCAACTAACATGGTGATACTTTAAACAAAATGAGACCATTGTAAAGAGCAAAATCTGTTTTTCCGACGGTACCGCGTTGCCTCAGAAAAACGTGACGGACAGAAAATCTGGGGAACAGTCAGAAGAAACTCATTAAAAAATATTTAAAAGGCTCGACATTTCTTTGAAAAATGCTATAAAACAAGAACGTCTAGGGACGTAGAAGATATTTGCGCAAATATGAACAGAAGAAATTTTTTAAAGACGACATTAGTGGGCACAGCCGCCGTGGCGACTGCACCCGTTTGGGAAAATTCCCTCTTTGCCGCTGAAGAGACAACCGAATCCTCCAAGCCTCTGGATATGATCGCCATTTATGGCGGATCTACCGTGGAGATGTTCAAGAAGGGCATCGCCGAGATGGGTGGAATGGAACGTTTTGTCAAGAAGGACCAGCGAGTCATTTTGAAGCCGAATATTGGTTGGGATCGCGGTCCGGAATTTGGCGCGAATACCGATCCTGATTTGGTGGGTTATGTGACCAAGCTTTGCCTGGAAGCGGGAGCCAAGGAAGTTCTTTGCTTCGATAAGACCTGCGGAAACGACTGGCAGAACCGCTATAAGATGAGCGGCATCAAAGACGCTGTGGAAAAGAACGGCGGCAAGATGGTGGACGGTCAAAGTGATGCCATGTTCGAGGAACAGGAGATCCCCAAGGGTGTTGTTCTGAAGAAAGCGGATGTCCACAAGCTGGCTATCAATCCGGATGTGTTCATCAATATGCCGGTTCTGAAGAACCACAGCGGCACGAAGATCACCTGCGCGCTGAAGAACTATATGGGCTGCATCAGAGACCGCCAGTACTGGCACAGAAACAATCTGCCGCAGTGCATCGCGGACTTCGCGACCTATCAGAAGACCACCTTGACCATCGTGGACGCTTACCGCGTCATGCTGGAACACGGTCCTCGCGGAAACGATCCGAAGTTCACAACGGTTGCCAAGTACCAGATCATTTCTACCGATATGGTGGCGGCGGATGTGGCGGCGACTCAGATCTTTGCCACAGTGGCCAAACAGGCCAAGATGGGCAAGGCTTATACCGTGGACGAGATCACATATCTGGCTCTGGCGGAAAAAGCCGGTGTTGGCACTATGGATCTGAAGAAGCTCAATATGAAGCGGATCACCATGGCATAGGTGATAATCAATAGAACAAAAAATCAAAACACAGATGAGCGGTGGAAAAAATCGTTCGTCTGTGTTTTGTTCAATAGAAACCGATAGGAATTGAAATGACTCTCCGTTTTGTACGCTGGTTCCGCAGGATTTTTGCGGTGATTTTTTTCGTGGCGATAAGCGCCCAGTTTTTGGATGTCTATCATCAGTTGCCGGATATTTGGTATGAATATCATCCGACGAAAGCACAATTATTCCCGTCGCTTCTGAATTTGCTGGGCACGGGCAGTGTGCTGGCCGGCGCGGCGTTTATCACGGTGAGCGTGGTGACTCTCATCTTCGGGCGCGCTTATTGTTCTTTTCTATGTCCGTTTGGGATCCTGATGGATTTTGTCCGCTGGCTCGTAACTTACCCGACGAAGAGCAAATTTCTCAAATCCACCAAACTGGGCGCGTTTTGCAAACGGAAATTTGCCAGGATCGCTTTCAGCCCGGCCTGGAATAAGGTGCGTGCGTTTTTTGTAGGGATCGCGATAGTGCTGATTGCCTTTGGAGGGGCAGCCCTGGTGGGTCTGATCGAACCGTATTCGCTTTTTGGAAAAATTTTTGGATGTATCGTTTACCCGGCTGTGTCCGAGGGGACGAATGCGGTCAGCAACTTCCTGGCAGCACGCGGGAATTATTCCGTTCCCTCGGTGAGCGGTCATGCCGCGGTCGCGCTGCCTGCTTTGGGATTGGCGCTTTTCATCCTGTGCGCGATTTCCCTCCTTTCCGCGGTCAGAGGCCGTCTCTACTGCAATACGGTTTGTCCGGTGGGAGGGTATTTAGGATTTCTGGCCAGATATTCCCTGTTCAAATTGGAATTGAATCCGGCGAAATGTATTGCCTGCGGTCTTTGCGAAAAGATATGCAAAGCGCAGTGTATAGACTCCCGCCGGAGGAATCTGGATTTCTCGCGCTGTGTGCTTTGCCTGGACTGCGCGAGTACCTGCCGCAAGAGCGCGGTGCATTTCACATGGAGATACCGTTCCGCTAAGAAAAAGGAACCTTTGCCGGAGGAAGAAAAGAACCAGAAGTCACCGGCGGTGCCAGCAGCTCCGCAAAGAACGATGGACCGAAGAGCCTTTGTAAAAGCTCTGCCGGCGTTTGCGGCTCTGTTTGGCACGGCGGCAAAAGTGAAGGAAGGTCAGCCCTTGCCGAAGCCGGAAGACTCCGACAAGCCGTATGTGATCCTGCCGGATGCCAGTCCCTATTATGTGGATGGCAAGCGTCCTGATAAGCGCCTGACACCGCTGCCGGGTTCCAGAAGTCTGGAGCGCTTTTTCTCCAAATGCACCGGCTGTCAGATCTGTGTCTCTACCTGTAAATCACAGATGCTGAAACCCAGCATCACCGAGTGGGGACTGGGCGGGATCATGCGGCCATTCATGGATTTCGACAAAGGTTTTTGCGTGCAGGAATGCATTGAATGCACAAAGGTGTGTCCCAGCGATGCGCTGATCCCGTTGACCGTTGAAGAGAAGAAATTGGAGAAACTGGGAACGGCGATCTTCCGTGAGGATTTGTGTGTCGTGAAAAAGGACGAGACCGACTGCTCGGCTTGCGGTGAGCATTGCCCGGTGGCGGCTATCGAGATGCTTCCCTAT
>JAFZAR010000341.1 GCA_017557085.1 Verrucomicrobiota bacterium
AGCGATACATACCGTTGAGGAACGACCAGAATAAAATAGCAGATATTTTGCAAGAGTGCAAGGGGTATATTCATTTCTGTCACCGGTTCCCGGTGACAGAGCTAAACTTCAGCCGCACAATAATAAATAATTTAATAACAATATGTTATCTACGTCTATCTATGTCCATCCGTGGTACTTTCAATTTCCATCCGTGGTTCTTTTAAATCATCTGCCTCATATTAGACCGATAAATGGCAATAATTGCCACAGATGCAATATGTGATATTGACAGAGCGGACTGTTTCAATCAAACTGTTCCTCAACAGAGCAATGTTCTCTAAACAATATAAAACTATGAAAATTCAAGGAATCCAATGGGTCGCGATCGCGACGGCAGCTTTTTCTTTGCTCAGCAGCCAAGTCTTTACGGCACAAGGCGCTGACGCGCGGATCAAAATAGACACAGATCGTCAAGTGGGCGAAATCAGCCCCCTGATCTATGGCAACTTCACGGAGCACCTGGGTCGCTGCATCTACGGCGGTATCTATGAACCGGGCTCTCCGCTCTCTGATGAACAAGGTTTTCGCAAAGATGTCCTTCAGGGCACTAAAGAACTGAATGCCACCATCGTCCGCTGGCCCGGCGGCAACTTTGTTTCCGGCTATCACTGGGAAGACGGCATCGGCCCGAAAGACAAACGCCCGACCCGCATCGACCTGGCCTGGGGTGCCCGTGAAAGCAATCAATTCGGAACCGATGAATTCGTTCAATGGTGCCGCAAAGTCAACACACAACCCTATTTCTGCGTGAACCTGGGCACCGGTACCATGGATGAAGCCCGCAACTGGGTGGAATACTGCAACGTGGAAAAAGGAACCTACTACTCCGACCTGCGCCGACAAAACGGTTTTGAAAAACCTCATAAAGTCATCTACTGGGGACTGGGCAATGAAATGGACGGAAACTGGCAGATGGGTCATAAGAGCGCGGAAGACTATGGCAAATTCGCCCTGGAAACCGCTAAACTGATGAAATGGATAGACCATGACATCAAACTGATCGCCTCCGGTTCCAGCGACTACGGTGGGAACTGGATCGAATGGAACCGCACCGTGCTGAGCTACCTCAAAGACCAGGTAGATTACATCTCAGTGCATAACTACGTCGGCAACCGCTCCAATAACTACTATGAATACATGGGCTCCACGCGCCATGCCGAGAACGTCATCAACATCACCCGCGGTCTGATCAAAGAAGCCACGACAAAATCAAACCGCCGCACTCCTATTTACATTGCCTTTGACGAATACAACGTCTGGTATCGCGGTGCTGCGGCACTGGAAGAGCATTACAACATGGAAGACGCGCTGGTCGTGGCTATGTTCCTGAACACCTTTGTGCGTAACGCCGACACCGTCAAAATGGCAAACATGGCCCAGCTGGTCAACGTGATCGCACCCATGTTCTCTACACCGGACGGATTATGGTATCAAACCATCTTCTATCCTCTGGAGGCTTTCGCCAATCACTGCAAAGGCACAGCCCTTCAAACCTATTGCGACAGCAAGACCTATAATCTGGGCAACGCGAAAGTCCCCTACCTGGATGTTTCCTCCGCTTACGACAAAGAAAACAAGGAAATCATCGTCAACGTGGTGAACCGCCACAAAGATGAAGCGATCAACACCGATATCCTGAACCAGTCCGGAGTCTTCAAGGGTAAAGCCACTCTCTACGAAGTCAACAGCAATGACATCAAAGACATGAACTCCGCCAATGAACATCCGGTCAAGACGGTTACTAAGGAGATCGATGCCAGCGGGAATACCTTCAACTATTCCTTCCCGGCGCATTCATTTACGTTGATCAGGATACCTGTAGCAACCGAATAATTAACAAACATGAAGAATAAATACTGTTTTTGTATTCTTCTGGGGCTGGCGCTCTCCATCGCGGGGAGCGCCGCTCCGTCTGACAAGATCCCTGCGATGCAGTTCGTCAGCTTCAAACAGGTGAAAGTAGATGATCCGTTTTGGAGTCCGAAATTCGATCTCTGGCAGCACACCACCGCGGTTGATGTCCTGGATAAATTTGAAGGGAAACATATCAAAGAAGAAGGAAATCATAATACATTTTTCAACTTCGACCAGGTAGCCCGTGGAGACAAAGGGACAGGCGGACATTTTGGTCCCCCCTGGTTTGACGGCCTGATTTATGAATCCATCCGCGGTATCGCTGACTACCTGGCACAAAATCCGGACCCGGAAATGGAAAAGCGTCTGGACGGCTACATCGAACGGATCGAAGCCGCGCAGAAAGCGGATTCCAATGGATACCTCGATACATATACAGATCTGAATGAACCCGACCACCGCTGGGGAGAAAATGGCGGATTCCTGCGCTGGCAGCACGACGTGTATAATGCCGGAATGCTGATCGAAGCAGGTGTTCATTACTACCAGGCAACCGGGAAAACAAAACTGCTGACAGTCGCGACCCGTCTGGCCAACTACATGTATGACTACATGGGCCCCAGCGATGATCCCAAAAATCCTAAGAAAAACGTAGTTCCTTCCCACTCCGGCCCGGAAGAAGCTATGGTCAAACTGTACTGGCTCTACCTGAACCACCCTGAACTTAAAAATCAAATCGAAGTTCCCGTTGACGAAAATCACTACCTCCAATTAGTGACACACTGGATCGAAAACCGTGGCCACCATTGCGGTTTCCCGAATTGGGAAGAATGGGGCAACGAAAGAGCTGAAAAATGGATCAAGGAATGCCGTTATGAGGATCCTCGTTTTGGTGACGAATCCCGTCCCTGCTGGGGTAACTATGCTCAAGACCGCATCCCCGTTTTTGAACAGCAAACCATCGAAGGACACGCGGTGCGCGCCACCTTAATGGCTACCGGGTTATCCACATTAGCGCTGGTCAATCATCAGCCGGAATACATTGAAACAGCTAAGCGGCTGTGGGATAATATGGCAGGCAAAAGAATGTTTATCACCGGAGGTGTAGGTGCTATCCATTATGATGAAAAATTCGGCCCTGACTACTATCTGCCGTCTGACGCGTATCTGGAAACCTGCGCTGCTATCGGAGCCGCTTTCTTCAGCCAGCGCATGACGGAGATCACCGGCAACGCGATGTATATGGATGAAGTGGAACGTGTTCTTTTCAACAGCTTGATGACAGCCGTTTCACTTTCCGGCACCAATTATACCTATCAGAACCCGTTAAATGCAGTGAACCACAACCGCTGGGAATGGCATGGATGTCCCTGCTGCCCGCCAATGTTCCTGAAAATCACTTCAGCGATCCCCGGATACATTTACGCGCAAAAGAACAAAGATTTATTTGTGAATCTGTTCATCAGCAGTCAGGCGGATATCCCTGTTAGTCAAAACAACAGTGTGACCCTTAAACAGGAAACCTCCTATCCCTGGAATGGTAAAGTGACGATCAATGTCATGCCACAAAAGAAATCACGCTTCACGCTTAAGATCAGGATTCCCGGCTGGGCACGAGGCATAGAAAATCCTTATGGACTTTACACATCCAATTTGGAACAACCTGTCACACTCAAACTCAACGGGAAACCTTATCCGATACAGATAAAGGACGGATATGCTCTTATTCACAGAAACTGGAAAAACACAGATCAAATCGAGCTGGATCTTCCCGTTCAGCCACGCATCATCTATGCACATCCTGAGGTCAAAAATTTAAATGGGAAAGCCTCACTGGCAGCCGGCCCTGTTATTTATGCCTTTGAAAACTGTGATAACAGTGACTTTGACAAAATAATACTGAATTCCAAAACTCCACTGGAAATAAAATACATGAAAGATCTTCTAGGCGGAGTTAATCAGATCCAATGTCAAGGAAGCATCCCAGCAACCGCTATTCCTTATTACGCGATAGCAAATCGTCAAAGGAACAGCAGTCATAAAGTTTGGGTTCCTCAAGAATAAAAAAAGAAACATTGGCGAAAATTCCCCGGTTTTCATCGGGGAATTTTTTATTTCCAATCCTTCAAAGGAATCAGCGGTTTCTTCTCCTTGAATTCCGACACTCCAAAATCCACCCTCAGTGAACCGTTTTTCTTCTCTATCATTTTGATTGCCAGCTTGTTGAATCCAGTATTGGGAGAATTTTTTGTTAATGGGAAAGATTGTCCAGGCAGATAGTCTGCCGGCAAAATCTCGAACTTTGCATTCTCTTCTCCTACCAAGGAAAGATACAACTTCTTTTCTTTCAAACTCAAGACCGCTTCCCTGCCGGAATCAGAAATTTTGATATCCGCTTTCGTGTGCATATTCCACCAAACAACAGAAGGACCCTTTGTTTCAAAATCATCCTGAACAGAAATGACTCTTGCTGTTCTGTCCATTGCTA
The DNA here is from genome assembly GCA_017557085.1 of Verrucomicrobiota bacterium. Taxonomy (GTDB): domain Bacteria; phylum Verrucomicrobiota; class Verrucomicrobiia; order Limisphaerales; family UBA1412; genus UBA1412. Next base: position 4,385 of record JAFZAR010000341.1, read on the forward strand.
TGCCCCTTGTATAATGAACGACATCCCGTGAATAACAATTTTCTAAATCCACGATAAACACACTGTGATCCGCGGTCGAAATTTTTCGCTGAACAAAAGCTGTGCCTTGCGGATCCTGATCCGGTCTCATATCCGGATTGAACACCAAAGCGTTTTTTCCTTCCGCACGCATCCGGTAAAAATGCCAGCGGCCTGGTTCTTTGGGTGGTTCCGGCTTGTCAAAATAATCAGGCCGGGTCCTCTTGAAATATCCGGGATATCCATATTCATCTCCGCCTAAACAACCATAAGCCCAAACTTCACCCAAAGCTTGTATTTCAAATGTTCCAGCGTCCAAATGAGCATGATTCACCTTATTGTCGCCGGCATGTATCGCGATAAAAAGTGCGTTTGGATCAGAATTTCTTTCCAGAAGCGAGGAAATCTCTATTCCATAAATATGATTATCTAACGGTATCTTCACCTCTTTCTCTCTGCCCTCTCGAACCAGTTCCCCGTCATAGCAGAGAAGATCGAACCATTCCATTCTGCCTCGATCCTGCATCAGCAAGTCATACTGTAACTTTGCCAGCAATGGATCATTGAAATGCTTAGCAAACCAGAAAAATGTGTAGTATTTATTATTTTTGATAGGATCATCACCCACATTCAATGTCACAACCGGACCTGTCATCAGTATCGGAAAATAGCCGCTTTTCTTTAATCCGGGAGTTTCCGCTAATCCATAAGTCGTTCCTAGCATTCTTTGAACACCTTCTAATGAATACAATGTTGAAATCAAACCATATTCCCAATATGCCAATCCTTCCACACTTTGACCATCCGGCTCAAATGAGGTGATATAATAAGGCAAGCACTCCAATGCGTAAGCGGCCAGCGTACTGAGTCTCTGCGGATCCCTCTCTAAAAATGTCAGCGCTCCCAACGCGATATTTCCATTGCAAATACCATTCCAATTATGATTTTCATGACACCACCATTGAAGGGGAACCGTTCCGTCGAATTGAGCTAATGTCGGTGTAAAAACATATTTATCCACCGTCTTGAAAATAAAATCCTTCTGTTCATCTGAAAGAAAATCATACAGTCCATCATAAACTAATGCCGCACAAAAGAGTCCCATTGCTGTATCTAAATAATGGCGATCCTTATAAGGCGGTTTGATGGCAATCCCCCAGTCCTCATAAGTACACAAATTCTCATAGAGCTTAAAGGCATATTGGGCATATTTCTCCTCTCCTGTCACCCAATACGTCATCAGCAGCGTCGTCATATATCCAGAAGTCACATGAGTTCCGATCCTTCGGACATCCGCTGTATCCAGTATCCCTGCCGGCAAAGGTTGATGCATTACCCATTCTGCACCTCCTTTGATAGACTCCCAGCTGTATTGAATGAGGGGATCTTTGCTTTGAACAAGTTCTTTTAAACGCTCAATATCTTTCTTAGAAGCCAGCATCCTGGGATGAATATTCTCAAAACCTTCCTTTTTAAAATCTGCCAAGAGGCGTTCCGGTGTGATCTTCTCAAACTTTACCGATGACATCAGTTCTTCTACTCGCTGCACTTCATCTTGTGACTGTGCACACACATTGAACGTGCAAACTAGGCTGAATATCAGCATCCAACTCCAAATCAAACTTTTCATATTAAAAAATCCCGTTCATGCCATTAAAATGGCGAAAAGATTCTAACAAAAGAATCGTTACAGTTAAATTCTTATCGCTCTTTCTCTTCTTATATTTTAAAGTTTGTGCTGCCGGATGATCAAAACCGGTTTCTAAAATCATGGATAGTTTTCTGTATATCTTTCGGTGGCTCCGACCGCTTGTCTCCCCTTGCGGGATGTTGTGGCTTTTTTTAGTGATAATGGGTATCTATCTTCTCCGGAGCAAAAAGAAATACTGTGGAAGTCTTTGTCTGATAGTTGCCTTGCTTTTCAGTTTAACCGGAGGCAGGCCTTTTCCTGCTTATTTAATGAGCACCTTGGAAAAGCCTTATCAAGATATTCATTTAGAAAATCTTCCCAAATGTGACGCGGTCATATTGCTAGGCGGTGGTCAGTGTAGTTCGGAACATCCGCCTTTCTATATGGAACTTAACGAAGCTGGAGACCGTGTTCTGCACGCGTTTGAGGCTATGCGCCAGGGCAAGGCAGAAAATATCGTACTCAGCAGCGGTTTTAATCGCATTGGGGTTGACCAAAAGAATCCCTGGGGCGACTATCTAACCAATTGGATCAGCAACTGGGACATCTTCAAAGGAAATATCTCTTCTTTAGGCGGCCGTATGAATACGCATGATGAGGCTCAAGGCGTAAAAGAGCTGGCTCAGGAAAAAGGCTGGAAAAAAATCATGCTGGTCACATCCGCTTACCACATGAAACGTTCTGCGGAAATTTTCAGAAGAATGGATTTAGAAGTCGTTGAATATCCGGTGGATTTTTATGTCGTTGGCATTCCTCAGACTCCGCCCTATTTCACTTTGATACCTGAATCTCAAGGGTTAAAATACTCTGAAATCTGGTTTAAGGAAATCATAGGTAACCTTCTTTATAAACTATATTGACCCAGCTCTTTGTAACAAACATCAAACTTATTCATTGTTCCCAAAAAGATCGGGTCTTATAATCAACACAGAGAGCTTTAGAGTTCATTGAGTAATTGTTAATATGAAAAAACTGATATTGAGTTCGATTCTTGTATCCTTAGCTGTCGCCATTCAGGCACAAGTTCCTGTTGTTCCTCCACAAGAAGAACTGGATCGCCCTTTCGGCAGTTATGATGAAACCGCATTTCAATCTCCGTCAAAGGTTTATTATCCAGAAACCTGGTTTCATTTTATCGGGGGGAATGTTGCCACAAACGGCATTACCGCAGACCTGGAAGCAATAGCCGCAGCCGGATTCTCCGGTATCCATCTGTTTCACGGACAATTTGGCGGAGCCTGGCCGGGAGTGGAAACTCAGATTCCTTGCCTCAGTTCTTCATGGAATGATGCAGTTCAATACACAGCCAAAGAATGCAAACGTCTTGGATTACGTTTTACCATGCAAAACTGTCCAGGCTGGGCTATGTCCGGCGGCCCATGGATCCAACCACAGAACGCCATGCGTCACTTGGTATGGAGCAGAACAGATGCTGAAGGTGGAACGATCGATCTAAAACTTGCTCAGCCCCAACCATCTGATGAGGATTGGAGGAATTATCAGGATATTACGGTTCTGGCTTTTCCCACTCCGTTGGATG
>JAFZAR010000342.1 GCA_017557085.1 Verrucomicrobiota bacterium
CACCACCGGGATATCTTTCCAACGCTCCTTGACCTTTTTCAGGAACTCATATCCGCTCATCCCGCCCAGCCGGGCATCCGTGATGATGATAAAGACCTCTTTCGATTCCAGAGTCTTATACGCGTTTTCAGCGGAATCCTCCGCGATGACCTCGTATCCCTCGTCAGACAATACCGTCTGGAGAGAAAGACGCATATTTCTCTCATCATCAACGATCATTAAAGGTGGCAATGTTTTCTTCATATACACACTCCCCGCGCTATTTTAACTCAATTTTAAAAATGAACGAGCCGGAAGTTCAATGGTGAAACAAGTTCCCTTCCCCGGCTCTGAATAAACCTCGATATGGCCGCCGTACATCTCCACATTATGTTTGACGATAGCCAGACCCAGACCCGTCCCCTTCTTCTTGGTCGTGAAATAGGGGGTCCATATCTGCGGCAGGATGTCCGGCTCCATTCCGGGGCCGTTATCCGCTACTTCCACGATCACGGCATAATTCTGACCGAACCGTGTCCGCAAAGCGATCTGCCCCCGGTCCAGCAGGATATCCCGCGCGTTCGAGAGCAGGTTCATCAGCACCTCGGACAAATGGCGTCTCTGCATCAAGATGTTCGGCAGTCCCTGAGCGTACTCGCGAATGATCTGGATGCCGAATTGAGTGCCTTTGGGAAAGACCTGCGAGGCCGCCCAGTCCAGCTCGTTATTGATATCCAGCCGCTCCAGAGTACCTTCCGCCAGCTTGGCATATCCCATCAAGTCGGTAATGATGCGGTCGGAACGATCTATCTCCTCGCGGATGATCTGGATCTGCCCCTGGATATCCGTCTTGCCGCGTTCCACTTTTCTTTGGATGATATAAATGACGTTATTGATGATGCCCAGCGGATTCTTCAGCTGGTGAGCAATCTCCGCCGCCAGACGGCCATTGGCGCGAATCTGCTCCTGACGCAGCAGAAACTCCTGAGCCTCTTCCCTGACCTGCTTCTGGCGAACGACCGCCAGATGGACTCCCATGCTGCACGCCGAAAGCATGATCAGGAAAAAGATACGCAGCACCACAGACTCTACAAAATCCTCACGCTCAAAACCATCTGCCGAAACAGCCCAGTTTTCCAGCATACCGCCTGCCACATAGACGATAAAAATGATCGTATTCGCGCTCAGCTGAAGCGAGAAACTGGGAAGACAGACCGCGCTGCGGACAATCCACAAAGCGAACAGCCAAAAGATAGGACTGTCGAACCCCTTGGATGCGACCATCAATCCGGCCAGGAAAAGGACATCCGTAACGATCCCGGCAAAAACGACCGAAGTCAGCTGCCACCGCTTCAAGTCATTCATGCCCCAGATCAAGATGCCCCATGCCACGGAAATCATGAAATAACCCAGAAAGAACAGGTAGATCGTGTGCATGGTGGCATCCCAGTGGGAATGGATCTCCGTCTTCCACAGATGGGACAGCGCCATCCAAACCACGAACGGCGCGGCCAGCAGTTTGATAGGCAAAAGAATATGCCGTTCGACAACACGAACCCTCTGACGCATTTCCTCAAAATCAAGCGTCAGCGACTGAACATGTTCAAACAGTTCTTTGAGCTTTTGCACTTCTATTTCCAAGGCAAGCGAAACCGCTTGCCGACAGACTCTTATTCAACGGACTGTGCAGGCGCGAGAGCTAAACGGAATCCGACATGTCCGGCCTTCATACCGGGACCGGCATCATTTCTGTCACCGGAACGGCAAAGTCCGGCATAGTGCCCCCAACTGCCGCCGCGATCCACACGACCGGAACCGGGGGTCTTTCCTACAGGATCCGTCACAGGATCTTTGGGATAGTCTCCGTACCAGTCCAGACACCATTCCCAGACATTCCCGTGCATATCATACAAGCCCCAGGCGTTCGGCTTCTTTTGTCCGACCGCGTGAGTCTTATCCTGACTTTCATCGCCATGCCAGCCTAATTCATTCAAAGTTGCGCCATCCACATTATAAGCTCCGGTCGTTCCCGCCCGGCAGGCATACTCCCACTGTGCCTCTGTGGGCAGTGTATAGACATACCCTTCCGGCAGTCTTCCGGCGGCTCTCTCTATCATTGTCAGCTTTTCGCAAAATTTCATCGCTTCATACCAGCTGACTTGTTCCACAGGCAGATCCTCTCCCTGCCAGTGAGAAGGATCACTCCCCATAACGGCTTTCCACTGTGACTGGATCACTTCATACTTACCCAGCCAGTAACCTTTGCTCAAAGTGACCTGGTGCTGAGTCTCGTCATTATTTCTGCCGGATTCATCCTTTGGAGTGCCCATCACAAAAGTTCCGGGCTCGATCCAGATCAAATCCAACTTGACCTTGCCCGGCAGAGACAAGTCATAATCTTTGCCAGACTCACACTTTGCAACCGTTTCCGTCTGAGCGCTGCAGCAGACGTTTATTGAAAAAAACATGGCTAATGAGCCGACACCAAGCCAATTAAAGATTCTTCCACCGGTCTTATTCATATCTATTTCGTTTTTTAAGATGCCTGTCTTATGGAGACGAGCGAATCGCCCGTCCCATAAAAAGCATTTCTAACCCATCCACTTATTGGGCAGGAACGGAGTATCCGTCCGGCGAAGATGATCCTCAATGATCTTGAGGACTTCTTTTGGATCATCGGTCGCATGGAACAACTTCGTGTCATCCTCTGAAATATACTTCTCTGCCAGCATATTGTCTCTTACCCAATCCTTGAAGCCGCCCCAAAACTTCTTTCCAAAGAAGATGAGCGGTACTAGCGGGATGCGGTGAGTTTGAACCAGGGTCATGACTTCCCCCATTTCATCCAGCGTTCCAAAACCGCCGGGCATGAATATGAAAGCACAGCTGTACTTCACAAAACAGGTCTTGCGGGCAAAGAAATAATGGAACGGTACCGGATAGTTCACATACGGATTGGTCTTCTGCTCAAAAGGCAGAGAGATATTGAGTCCCACTGATTTGCCGCCGACCTCGGCCGCACCGCGATTGGCCGCTTCCATGATACCGGGACCGCCGCCGGTGATGACCGCGAAGCCATTCTTGGCCAACAGCGCACCGATCTTTTGGGCGGCTTTATAAGCCGGATGTTTAGCCGGTGTGCGGGCCGAGCCGAAAACTGTTACCGCTTTTCCCAGCGGTGCCAGTGTTTCAAAGGCATCCACATAATCCGACATGATGCGAAGGATCCTCCAGGAATCCTCCTGATAATGGTTTCTTTCTTCTGTACTCATGATTTTTATTTTTTGAGAGGTTATCTTCTTCCATTCAAAATCTCTTTGGCCAGATCTTCCGCTCCATAAACTTTGTTCAAAGCTTCGATAATGAACTGGCAGTTGATAGAGGTGGAGCGAGCCTGCACATCGGTATAGACATACTCGCCAACCAGCGACTGGATGTTGCCGTCGAAGACGATGCCGACAAATTCACCGGCACGGTTCACGACCGGGCTTCCGGAATTGCCGCCGATGATGTCCGCTGTGGAGACAAAATTGCACGGTGTGTTCAGATCCAGCGCCTTGAGCGGTTTTTTCCAGGATTCTGGCAGATCGAAATCGCCTTCATAATCATGATCTTCGGCATGGGCATACATTCCCTTCAGATCTGTCTGGAACGGAATGGCCTGTCCCGCTTCCTCATACCCCTTCACCTGGCCGTAGGAAAGACGCAGGGTGAAAGTGGCATCCGGATAGGAATGTTCTTTCATCAGAGCGAAACGCGCCTTGGCGATCTTGTCGTGGGCCTGTTTGGTCAGCTCGGCTTGCTGTTCTCCGACTTTGCGAAGCTGACGTGCCGCACCATCCACCACACGAGCCACTTCGATCATTGGATCGTTTAGCTTTTGGATCTCAACCGGGCTCATAGCATAGATAGCCTTGCGCCGTTCAGCGGTTTTGATCTGGGTCTCTTTCACTAACTCAAAAGCACGGGCCTCCGGGGACTTGCCAGCTAACACCCGCTGCACCAGCGGATCATTGTATCCCAACTGCTCAATGGCGAATTTCAGAGAATCGGTCAGACGCAGAATTTCAAAATCTTCATAGATAGGAGCTTCCGAGAAAAGTCTCAATTCCAGAGAGACTTTGTTGGAATCACGGAATTCGCGCAGACGTTCTCCGCTGGGCTTGGATTTCTCATCCGCGTTGCGCAGCAGTGTCCGGGCAAAACCAAAGTAAGAGGAATTGAAGGCTTGAGCCCCCTCCCATATACGATAAGGCAGGTAACTCTCTGCCGCATCTTTTTCTATCTGAGCAATTTGATCAAATGCCTTCAGAGTGTCCTTATACTCACTGGAAGCCGCGATCGCTTCTTTCAGGGCTTTCTCCTCGGCCTCTTTCTTGGCGATCAGGCTCGGATCCAGCAGACCCGTGAAGTGACCGCCAAAGGCTTTGCGCGCGTTCTGGATCCCCAGAATGGACTGTTTGGCGCGGCGGGAATTCTCCTTGCTGCGAGCGGCCCACACAGAGTAAAGCACCTCTAAGCGGTTGAGACGCTGCAATGTGTGTGGTAAAACCAGATCCCGGTCCGATTTCAATTCAGCCATGGTGATCAGACGGGAGGTCGAACCCGGATTCCCGGACATGAAGATCAAATCGTTCTCCGCGACTCCCTTCATGTTCCAGGTCAGGTAATGTTCTATCTTGGCCGGCTTATCGTTCTCATATACACGGAATATACTGATATCCAGATCATAACGAGGATATTCAAAATTGTCGGTATCCCCGCCGAAAGAGGCGATCAGGGATTCCGGCGCGAACACCAAACGAACATCCGTGTAGCGTTTGTAGCGGTAAAGAGAGTACTTTCCACCTTGGAACAGGGTAACCACATCACTGCGCAGACCCGTTTTTTCCAAGGATTCGGCCTCGATCTTGGCCATGATCTCACGACGAGCCTTGAAGGCTTCCTCCGAGGACATTCCCGGACGGATGACGGCGTTGACCTGATCGGTCACGTCCTCAATGCTCATCAGCACGTTCAGTTCCAGATCGTGACAGCGCAGTTCTTCCGCAGAAGTCCGGGCATAGAAACCGTTAGCAAAAATGTTATTCTCTTCTGTGGAAAGCTTTTCCAACGCACCCGCGCCAACGTGGTGATTGGAAATGACCAGACCATCCGCCGAAACGAAAGAGCCCGATCCGCCGTTATTGAAACGGACAGAAGCCTTTTGCAGATGCTCCAGCCATTCCGCGCTGGGACTGTAGTTATACTTTGCCTTTAATATTTCCAGCGGAGGGTCATCATACAACCACATCCCTTCATCGGAATAAACTCGATCCATACTCAATGTTAATGCCGCGGCTGCCATTACCGCTGTTAAAATGTTTTTCTTAGAACTCATAATTTCATCCATGAGCGTGCCGGTGATCGGCTTCGCTGCTAACCTAATCGGCTGGATTGTAATCCTATCCGTCCCCGATGTAAACGCTCATTTTCAGATTCCCTCTTTCCCTGTTTTCAGATAAAATAACGGCGTGAGTTGGATTAGTAAACTATGTGTGGCGGCTCTGATCACCGGAGCCTGTAATATCAGCTACGCGGAACAAGCCGCGGAAACATCCCTGAATGAACTGGAAAAACAGTTCGTGGAACCTCCTGCAAAGACTAAGATCTTGAAAATCATCCACAACTGGCCGGATGCATTTGAACAGCAGGACAGCATCCGCGAGGATCTTCTGCGTCATAAAGGTTTCGGCGGCATTGTCAGCAATGTCCATTTTGACCAGTACATGGAAAGCGATGTCCATTGGAACGCGTTCTACCGGGCTGTTACCGAGGCCAAAAAGGAAGGCGCTAATCTCTGGCTTTACGATGAAAAAGGATACCCCTCCGGAAATGCCGGCGGACTGGTCCTGCGCAAGAATCCGAAATGGGAAGCCGAAGGTTTGCTCACCTATAACCGCTATTATGACAAGGATCAGGTCGTGGAATTCGATATTCCTCCCGGCAAGGTCTTGTGCGCTCTGGCTATTCCCATGAAAGGAGACATTCCCGACATGGAAAACACGATCAACCTGACAGCGGGCATCACCGACGGCAAACTCAAAGCCTTTATCCATGCCGGATACACTGTCACCGTCATTACTCATGACTCTCTTTATGAAGGAACTCACGCGCAAGCGAACCTGTACCAGCACACTCCCTATATCAATCTGCTCAGCAAGGACGCTACTTACGAGTTCGCGCGGGTGACTTATGAAAACTATGCCCAGCGTTTCGGTGACGATCTGGGCAAATACTTTGAATCCACATTCACCGATGAGCCGTCTCTGATGAGCGTATTCCTGCACACGATGCCCTACGCCTGTCTGCCCTGGTCGGATGATTTTGTCAAAGAATTCAAGACACGCTGCGGCTATGACATCACACCGCTGGTTCCCCTGCTGACTCTGGACAGCAACGGCCAGGGCAAGATCGCCAAAGTCAAATACGATTTCTGGAAAACGGTGGGCGATCTGGTGGCTGAATACTATTTTGGACAGATCCAGGATTTCTGCGCGAAGTATCACATTCCCTCCGGCGGACATCTGATCTCCGAGGAATCCATGGCCACACATATTCCTTTCTATGGCAATTTCTTTGCCTGCATCCGCCGCTTGGATTCGCCCAGCATGGACTGTCTGACCAGTATCCCGCCCGAAGTTCCCTGGTATGTGGCAAGACTGCTCTCCAGCGCGGCCGAATTGAATGACAAACGGCTGGTCATGAGTGAGACTTCCGATCACGGCCAGGTCTATCGTCCGGCCGGCGACAACCGTCCCCGGATCACCGTTACAGAAGATGAGATACGCGGGACCTTGGGCCGGCAGATCGTTGCCGGTGTCAACCGCATCACCAGTTACTATTCCTGGAATGGCCTGACCGATCAGCAGATAAAAGAGCTGAACGACTGGACGGGCAGAAGCATCCTGATGACCGAAGGAGGCAATCAGGTGGTGGACACCGCCGTTCTCTACCCGGTGGAAAGCTGCTGGCCCCGTTATATCCCTTCCCGCACCTGGGCAAACGACTCCGCGGACGTTCTGGCCATCAGCGGCTGCTATGCCACGGTCTCTGACTCTCTCTGGCGTTCCGGACGCGACTTCACGATCATTGACAGCCGCGCCATCACGGATGCCGCCGTGACCGACAAAGGTCTGGAACATCCCTGCGGTGTCAGCTGGCGTGCCGTTA
>JAFZAR010000343.1 GCA_017557085.1 Verrucomicrobiota bacterium
AAGTTCGATGTGGAGCGCTTCAAAGCGGCTGTGCGCATCTTCATCACGGCACAGGAAATCGTTGTGGATAATTCCAGCTATCCCACCAAGCAGATCGCTGAAAATTCTCACATCTTCCGTGCATTAGGTCTGGGATACGCCAATCTGGGTTCCATCGTGATGAGCTACGGTCTGCCCTACGACTCCGAAGAAGGCCGCGCTTTTGCCGGTGCCGTCACGGCCATCATGACCGGTGCCTGCTATGAACAGTCGGCCAAGATCGCCGCATCCATGGGACCGTTCCCCGGCTTTGCCGACGCGCGCTTCTCCGCGGATAAAAAACCTCTGAAGAAGGACAACATCGACTCCATGATGGAAGTCATGCACATGCATCGTGACGCGGTGGAAAACATCCACACCGGCCGCGATTTCGAGTATCTGAAAGACGAAGCCCGCAAGGTATGGAACAACGTGCTGACACTGGGCGAGAAATACGGCTACCGCAACGCTCAGACAACCGTGCTGGCTCCTACGGGAACCATTTCCTTCATGATGGACTGCGATACCACCGGCGTGGAACCGGACATCGCCCTGGTGAAATACAAATCACTGGTCGGCGGCGGTATGCTCAAGATGGCCAACCGCACCGTCGGCGAGGCTCTCAAACGTCTGAACTATAATAAAGAAGACATCGAGAAGATCCTGGCTCACATCGAAAAATACGACACGGTGGAAGATGTCCGTCTGGATTCCGGCGAGATCGTGGCCTCCGGTCTGAAGCCCGATCACCTTTCCGTGTTCGACTGCGCGTTCCGTCCGATGCGCGGCAAACGCAGCATCTCTCCGCTGGGTCACTTGCGGATGATGGGCGCGGCCCAGCCGTTCATCAGCGGCGCTATCTCCAAGACGGTCAACATGCCCAATGAATCCACCGTGGAACAGATCCGCGATACTTATATCCAGGCCTGGAAGATGGGGCTCAAGTGCGTGGCTATCTACCGCGACGGCTCCAAGTGCTCACAGCCGCTCAATACCAGCAAGGATGCCAAACAAGACGCTACGCTTTCCGCGGAGGAAAACGACATCCTGCGCAAACGCATCGCGGAAATGGAATCCATGATCAAGACGCTGGAAGAACGCGCCGACAAACCGGTACGTCACCGTCTGCCTGCGACCCGCACCGCCGTCAATCACAAGTTCGAGATCGCCGGTCACGAAGGTTACCTGACTGTGGGTCTGTACGAAAACGGCCAGCCGGGCGAGCTTTTCATCACCATGGCCAAGGAAGGCTCCACCATCGGCGGCCTGATGGACTGCATCGCGACCCTGACCAGTATTTCTCTGCAATACGGAGTGCCTCTGGAAGACTTGGTGAAGAAATTCTCTCACCAGCGCTTTGAACCGTGGGGCTTTACCAGCAATCCTGAGATCCGCAACGCATCCAGCATCATTGACTACATCTTCCGCTGGATGGCTCTGCGCTTCATCCCGGAATACCGCGCTGACCATGGCAGCCCGATGCAGCAGGATTTGGCCATTCCCGGCCTCCAGGAAGAGCTGAAAAAGGCCATAAACCGCCCCGTCCCCGATCTGCCCCTGAAAGAAGAGGAAACCGCCGAGATGTCCTCTGTTTATCATGCTCCCAGGAGTCTGAGTGAATCGGTGGCGCACTTCCAGAAGGACGCGCCGGTCTGCCCGAACTGCGGACACATCACCGTGCGCAACGGCGCCTGCTACAAATGCCTGAACTGCGGTGAGAGCTTAGGCTGCAGCTAGAATTTGTTGACATAGTGTTTGTTGACATAGAAAAAACGCGGGGATCCTGCCAACACAGGGTCCCCGTCCCTTTTTGAAAATAACCGCGCGAAGGGATCACATCAGCATTTTAGTGCCGATCTGGATCCAGATCGGAGTCGTGACGACGCTGAGCAGAGTAGAAACCAGCACGACCCGGAAAGCCAGTCCCGAATCCGCGTTGAACATCTGGGAAAGGACCATCGCGAAAACCGCTGTCGGCATGGCTGCCTGCAGGATGATGACCCGCTTGAGTTCCACCGAAAACGGGAAGAGCATCGCGATCAGCAGCGTCAGTATCGGCAGCACTCCGCATCTTATCGCCGTGGCAATGACAGGCGCGCGCAGATGATCCAGCACACTTTCTTTCTGGCACAGATTGTAAATGACACCGCCGCAGACGACCAGTCCCAGCGGATAAGCGCACTGCCCCAGTGCGTGGCAGGTCTGGCGCAGGACTCCGGGCAGCGGCACTCCGGCAAAGTTCAGGATCAATGAAAATACGATCGCCAGCAGCGGCATATTGAAGATCTTCTTCCACTCTTTCAGGAGCGAGTAGCCGCTCAGCAGCGCCACAACGATCGTCCACACACAGACCTCGATCCCCACGTTGAAAACGAACAGCACGCCCACGGTCTCCTGGTCATAAAGCGCCAGCGCCAGCGGAAACGGGATATAACCGTAATTGAACAGTCCCACCGAAACCGTATAACTGCGTCCCTGGAGCACTTCCTCCTTAGAGATACCGGCCAGCTTCCGTGTCAGCAGTCCCGCTCCCAGACCCATCAGCAGCATAAAGATCCCGAACACGGGAGCCGACAGCAGTGTCCCGAAATTCTTCAGTGCCTGATTCCCCAGGATCGAATCCACGATCAGACACGGGATCAATGCTTTGACATCAATGTTCAGGATAGCGTTGAAAGATTCCTTGGGGAACTGCTTCAGGGCACAAAGCAGATACCCTACCCCCATCATAAGAAAGACGGGGACAGATGCCTGCGTGATGATCCAAAAACCTTCCATAGAAAAAGGCCGGATACAATTTCTTGTATCCGACCTAACAAATGTATTACCTAAGCGGCATCCCGCTCAAAAAACAGTTTGCTACTCCCGGATCAGGCGGAAGAACTTCATGCTGTCTTCCGGATCCAAAGGAATAACGACCTCTCCGGATTCCGTCGGCTCAGTCACATAGAATGTCTTCCAGCCGCCTTCCAGACTGTCGGCCACTTCTACCTTATAGGTCGAACCGGCATAAGCCATCCAGCGCAGTTCCAGCGGAGTCACCGTAAGTTCGTCCGCGGACAGCTCCACACTGCTGGCAAAGCGGATGCTGAATGCCATGGATGAAGTCGTCAGCACCTCGATCGGAGTCGCCCAGTCGGGGTGATTCTGTGTCTGCACCACATTCGCATTCTTTCCGGGGAACTTGTCTTTCAAGACCCAGACCGCGTTCGTGGAGGTGGAGGATCCGCCCGGAGGAGGCGGCAGCAGCTCCAACTGGTAGCAGTTCACATAGTACAGCTTCATATTCTTGAAGGTCAGCATCTTGCCGTAATCCAAAGTAAGATCTTCCGTCGCGCTGGTCTCCACACCCAGATAGAGATCGCGCACGTAAAGAGCGCCGTTCGCCTTCGGCGAGGTGAAATCATAACGCAGCGCCTGATTGCCGCTGATGGAGCCTTTCAGCACCAGAGCGCCCAGAGCCATATTGTCTGTCCAGCCGTCCAGCGTATCACCGCGGTCATCACCCGACCAGGTATTGCGGGAAACTCTCGGATTGGTGATCGTAATGCGTGTATTCATCAGGTCACCGGCCGCCGGTTTGTTCGGGATACTGATCGAACCCATAGCCGTCACTTCATTCTGCGGAACATGCTGCACTACCGGGCTTCCTTCGATGATGTTCGTCACACCGTTGAAACCGTCATAGATGCGGTCTGTCACATTCAGCTCGATCGTGCCGGAAGTCTGGTAGTTCGGATCACCGCCGGTCAGGTCGGTAGCAAAGATATCCAGTTCCTTAGTATTGACTTCTGTGCGGATTGCACCGTTCAGCTCTGCCTCGTTCAGGAGCATCTTGTCCGCTGTCAGGGTCACACTGTTGGCCGCCGCCGCGGAACCGCCATTGATAAAGGCCATATAATCAGCATCCAGATTCACTTCACTGAAGCTGAAGGAACCTTCATTGATCAGGTTCTCCAGACGAGGTGAGCGGTTCTGGCCCAGATAGAAGCTGATGCTCGGTGATTCATTATAAGTATTGGTGAACACACCGCTGTTGCGCATCTGTCCCTGCATGACCAGGTTCGCCAGGTTGGTGAAATTCACCATGTTGACGAAGTTGGTATCCACAACGGTCTTCGGGAAAGACATCGTGCCGTCCAGTGTCAGAGCCGGAGTGTCGAATTTGAATTCTTCGCCCACAGCGATCGTGTCATTGACTTCGACAGGCAGTTCCGTTTGGACAACAAAGTTATCCACATTCGGATACACCGCTCTATGAGCAGAGCTACTGCTGATGTAAACGACATGGAAATAGAATTCCTTATCTTCCCATTCGGGTTCTTCCGGTTCCTCTTCGCCTTCACCTTCACCGCCGTCTCCGCCTTCATCGCCGCCTTCGTCACCTTCATCCGCGGCTTCGGCTTCATCACCGCCGTTTTTAGCTTCTTCACGGTCATAAGGATCTTCACAGATCTCGAAGGAAACTTTATAGATACCGCTGTACATAGCGATATCACCCATGAAGCGGGTCATCTGAGGGCTTACCACTTCTTCCAGTTTCAGGGTCGTCCCTTCAGGTGCCCCTTCTTTCAGCTTGGAGAAGAAGGCGCTGACATAGTTCGCGTTCAAGGAAACATTCTCTGCAGAGATCAGGTTTGTGATATTCAGCGTAATGGATTCCTGAGCTTCCGCGAACATATTATCCAGCACCGCGTCATTACCGCTGATGGTGATATGGCCCGGAGCCACAGTCGTATCAATAAACGGCTGAGGGAAAATGCCCTGACTGGCAAGTGCTTTTTTATTGAAAGCATTGTCCGCGCCCACATTCGCGGAATAAACGCTGTAATCCACATCCACGAGCGCCTTACCCGGATCCGGGGATTCCGGATCAAACAGACGATACTCATGACCGCGCTGGAGCCATTTCAAATCAGGATTGTCTTCTCTATCAGAACCACTCAGACAGGAAGCCGCCACACTCAGCAGATAAGGGCCGCTCTGGCTGGGAGCATCCTCCTGTGTCCAGGCCGGGATCCTCTCTTTGTTTTCATCCAGTATCGGTTCACCGGTATTCGGATCTACTTTGTAGCACGGAGGCAGAGCCAACTGGCCTATCGGCATACCGCGCCACGGAGCGTAAACAAAGTATTCATAAGAGACCGCACTGTTGCGGCAGTCCACACGGAAACGATCAGGAATACATCCGCGGGCATCGTAGTCCTGCACATAGCCATTTTCCGCCATTTCCTGATAGAAATAGCCGGTCAGATCTTCCATGATGATCTGATTATAACGAGGATAAGCAGGACCACCCTGAGCATCTTCAGCCGTATAGCTGTATTGATAGACGATCACAGCCGCCGCGCCGTAGTCCGGATGCTGAGTATAAGGCTGGAAGGGCATATCATAAGGTGCCCCGCCGAAAGCCACACGGAACTGGTTATAAGATTTACAGCCGGTGATCGGGCTGGTCGGATCCTGCGGATCCGCATATTCATAAGAGATCGTGTCGTTCGGAACAAATACCACCTGATAGAACGGCTTCGGATCATTCGTGTTCATGTCATACATGGTCGAACGAATATAAGCCTTGTAATTGGTGTCATCCCACCAGTTTGCGGCTCTGGCCACTCTGATGCCAACCATATCTGTACCGCCTGTGGGCAGATTGGCTTGCGCCTGCGCTCCATCGGCCATCCCGTAAATACTCTGAGTCGGACCGCCTTCCAGGTAGTTATTCACACCATGTCCCCAGGCATAGCTGTAAATAGAGGGCGGACGTGAGAAAGCTCCTGTATGATGACCATCGGGATCCAGATAAGCGGAGTTGCCGCTCGTAGCCTGATAATGAACACCCCACAGATCCAGACTGTCGCCTGTGACATCAATGCCGCCGTAGCCGCTGGCCATCGTGACACCGGAATCAATCACTTCCTTGGCATGGATCCGAATGGGACCGCCCGACAAAGTTCCCTCATTGAAATAGATATCCATCGGAACGGTATTCGTCTTGCCATAAGCCGCCGATGAATCATGATATTCAAAGGAAATACCTGGCGAAGCGATTTTCAGGATACCGCCCGCGTCATTGTAAAACTCCAGGTTGTTGTCAAACGTGAACGGAAGACCCGTCGGGGAGATATTCAGAATGCCATAGTTGCGGACAATCCTGGCATCCACCTGAGGGTTGTTCACCTCCTGGCGGTTGATCCATTCATCCTGGGCTGCCTGCGCGGCCAGTGCCACCATCAGGCAAACCGTAAGTCCTGGTAAAAGTTTCTTCATATTTTGAAATCCTCTCAACATTCTTTCAGTTTCTATACTTACTTGATCTTCTGTTATTTAACCGGAACCGAGTTTGTTATCTGCTGCTCCAGCCACTCTATCGTCTTCCAAGGACTTGTCGCTGGATAGAGATGGGGCGCGTTCGTTGTCCCATCAAAGGATGCCCACAGATGTATACGCCCGTTATTTTGTTCAAAGAGCGAAAGCGGTCCCTGTGTATCATTCAACCAGAAATCATTTCCTGCAGTATTGAATTCAATTCCGCCAACTGCACTAATGATACCAGGACCTGCCGCACTGTTCGTTGTCACATTTTGCATCGCGCTGTTATCTGCAGCATGATTGACCCATTGATTATCATCAAGAATATGTATACCATCTGCACCTTGGTCAGACGCAGCGAAAACAATATCCGGCCATGACAACTGTCTGCGAATCGTTGTCACATCCAACTGACCATAAGGATCGGTCGCCGGATCGTTCACGTTATCCTTCATCTTCATATAGACGACGTTGGAGAAATACATATTTGTCGGCGTAAAGGTCGAGCCGATCAGATTGTCGAAATTGACACGCTGCAGGCGGAAGCTGCTGGCCAGACCCGGACGATAAAGT